>NZ_JBTYMC010000007.1:0-56494 GCF_054880855.1 Streptomyces sp. S6
CACTACCTCGGCGTCCAGTGGACCACCTGGGACGGCCAGCTCATCATCACCATGATGATCACCGTCACGGTCCTGCACGAGACGCTCCGCCTACCTGGCCTGCGTCACGACGGTCGTCGAGGGCGTCGTCGGCGTCGTCCGCCCGCTGGCGAGCGGGGAGACGGCCGTCACCGTGCGGGTGACGCGCGCCTACAAGCCGGTGCCGGGGCCGGCGGACGTCACCCTCACCTTGGCCCACCGGGTCGACGTCGCGCAGGGCGCCCCCGTCCTCGTCACCCTCCGCGCGGGCAGCACCGCGCCGGACCACCTGGTCGTCGGCAGCACCGGCATCGCCGCCGAACGCCCGGCGCTCGTCAGGGCGTTGGCGGAGTTCCCGCCGTTCGGCTGCGAGGAGTGACGCACGCGAGAGGGCGGGCACCCTTCCCCGGGTGCCCGCCCTCTCGCGTGGGTGCTGCTCAGCCCTTGGCGTCCTTGTCGTCCCAGACCCAGCTGCCCTTGGGGTCGCCGGGAATCGGCTTGCCCGTGAAGATCGGGTCGCCGAACTCGTCGACCGGGCCGACGCTCTGGCTCTGCACGGACGTGCCGTGCCCGCCGGTGAGGGCCAGCGGGAGCGCGAAGGTCGCGGTGACGGCCAGGGCGGCCAGGGCGATACGGACGGCTCGGCCGGTGGTTCGTGTCATTCTCTGCCTCTGCAATTCATCGATCCGGTGGGTGGGCGGCGGGGCGCCGGCGCCTCCGGGCGGCGAGCGTGTGCCTGACACGATCATCGCCGGACGGCCATGCCGCTGTCATGCTCGTTCGCTGGCCTCAGGAGGTCATGGCAGGCACAGGCCAGTCGGGTCGTGCCTGATCACGTCCCATCACGCGACCCGGCCGCCTCTCGGTTCCCCGTACAGGTAACGGTCCGGACGACAGTCCCCCAGCTCCCAGTCCGGCAGCAGCCCCGGCATACTCAGCCAGTCCGCCCAGCCGTCCCGGGCCCGCTCCAGCGCCTCGTCCAGACTGCCCGCCTCCACGAACGTCATCCCGACGAGCCGGCGGCCCCAGCACGCCAGCGAGACGTGCGCGATGCCCGGTCTGGGGTCCGCCCTCGTGCGTGCGGCGACGGCGTCCAGCCGCCGGTCGCTGGGCATCGCGACAGGCGCGGACGGGAGGAGGACGACCTTGACTGCGTACACGCTGCGACCTTAGGCACCGACCGTCCAGGTATCGGCTAGGTCCGGCTGTCAGCCCCCGGTCATGGCAGGGAGCGGCCAGGGAGGGGCTAGGGAGCCGGAAGGGGTTCGGTGGCTGAGTGGTCGAGAGGCTGAGCGGCCGAGAGGCTGAGTGGCTCAGCCACCGCACCGCTTGGCCGAGTGGCTGGCTGGCCGAGTGGCCGAGTGGCCGAGTGGCCGAGTGGTCGAGTGGCTCGATGGCTCAGCCAATCGACGTGGCTCGGTGGCTCGGTGGCTCAGCCAATCCATGTGGCCGAGTGGCCGAGAGGCCGAGTGGCTCAGCCAACCCCCGTGGCCGAGTGGCCGAGTGGCTCAGCCACTGCACCACCCCGCCCACCACCCCGCCCACAGCCACAGCCACCCCGCTCACAGCCCTCCCCTCACACCCCTCCCCTCACCCCCACCCCCCTCACAACCACCCCCTCCGCACCGCCTCCGCCCCCGCCTGAAACCTGCTCTGCACCCCCAGCCGCCGCTGAAGGTCAGCCGTGTTACGCCGCACCGTCCGCAGCGACACCCCCATCTTGCGGGCGATCCCCTCGTCCGTCAGCCCCGCCGCGAGCATCTTCAGCAGAGCCGCCTCCCGGTCCGTCGGCGCCTCCTCGACGATCTCCGCGGGCGCCGAGCCGAGCGGCACCGCGTTCTCCCAGACCATGTCGAACAGTTCCTCCAGCGCACGCACCATCCCGGGGTAGCGGATGAGCAGCGCCCCCTTGCGGCTGTTGTCGATGTCGATGGGGACGACGGCGGTGGTGTGGTCGGAGATGATCATCCGCATCGGCAGCGCCGGCACCGTCCGCGTCTCACCCCCGCGCGAGGCCAGCCAGTTCGCGTACTCGACGGTCGGCTGGTCGTTGCGGACGCTGTCGAGGTAGACCGTCCGCATCCGCACCCCGCGCGAGAGGTGCTGCTCGTCGAGAGGCCGCCCGGCCTCCAGCGCGCCCGCGCTCAGGGCCCCGCCGGGCGCGAACGTCCGGACGTCGATACGTGCCTGATGAGCCAGTTCCATCAGCCGCACCCGCACCGCGTCGACCCCTTCGAGGCGCTCCACCCCGCTGTCCACCCGGTGCGCCGCCATGTTCGCGTACGCCGAGGTCAGCGAGGCGAGCGCGGCCCTCTCCCGGGACAGCCGCGCGCGTTGTTCGGCCAGTTCCGCCTCTCTGCGTTCCAGCAGCGGTGTGAGGACGATTTCCGGACTCATGGGAACGAACTGGTGGCCCGAGGCCTCGTGCAGGAGGGAGAGTTGCGTCAGCCGGTCGAGCGCGCCGCGCACATCCGCCTCGGTGAGACCCGTCTCGCGGGCGATGTCCTCCAGGGTCCAGGAGGGGTGCAGCAGCAGCGACCGGTAGACGTCGTGGGTCGACTCGTCGATGCCGATGGTCTCCAGCATGGCTCCCCCTGCGGCCGGATCGCGGCCGAGATCTGTCGGTGGCGTGGAACTGCCGTTGACGGTATCCGATCAGCCATTCCCCCGTATCTGCGTTCGAGTCCCCGGCGTGACCTCTGGCAACTCCCGGCCATGGCCACGTGGTGCCACGGCCGGAATGCTCATTCGGTCTCCGACCCCGCCTAATGTCAGTGATCGCCGGGCGGTGCTCCCTCGGGGGAGGGCACCGCCCGGCGGACAGACTCCGGCCGGCGCCGCACGGGGGTGGGCGTCGGCCGGAAAGAACGGGGGGACATGGGGGAGGAAGAGGGCGGGGACACGGGGGAAGGAAGAAGGCGGGCGCTCTGGGGGAGCGCCCGCCTTCTTGATGCGGGGACCTACGACACTTTCAGGGGCGCGGGGAACTGCACGACCAGCCACGGCAGACCCGCAGCCGACTCACAGCCCCGCCACCCTCCCCACTGGTCGCTAGTCGACGACCTTCGCGACGACGACGGTCCCGACGCCGGCGGCGGTCCCGCGGGCGTTCACCAGCCGGACCTCCCCGAAGAACTCGCGGCCCTCGGGCCCAGCGGACTTCACGAGGACGTTCCCCGAGATGGTGGCGGACGCGCCGCTCGCGATGGAGACGGTCGCCCCCGTGTCCACGGACACCGAACCCAGCGCGGGCGCGAAGTAGACGTCCTTGTACTGGAACGTCGTCGTCCCGGCGGGCACGCTGTACCCGTCCACCACGACCGTGTACGTCCCGGCGGCCGGCGAGGCGATGCTCACCGATTCCTCGGAGTCGCCGTCGGCGGACTGGGCGACCTGCACACCGTCCCGGAAGACCGTCAGGTCGAGGTCGGCGGCTTTGTCGGAGACGGACCCGATGGACACGTCGAAGCGCTCAACACCGGCCGGAATCACGACAGTCGACGACTGGGACGTGCCGTGCGCGATCGTCGGCGTGGCCATCTTCACCGACCCCAGCGACCCGCCCGCCAGCTTCGCCTTCAGCGGCGCGAACCCGTTCGTCACCTTCCAGTCGGCGACGGCCGGCGTACCGATCTTCGCCTCGGGCAGCGTACGGACGGCCGGCGAGAACTCGGTGCCGAGGACCGACACGTCGAGCTTGTACGGGTTGTCCAGGTACGGGGACGTCCGCCGCGACTCGACCTCGATCTCCCACACACCCGGCATCGGGTTCGGGTAAGTCCGAAGGTCCGGGCGGCAGTTGTTCGGCGAGGAGGGGTTGTTGTAGTTGCTGTAGCAGTACACGGTCGCCGAGTCCTCGACCTGCACACCCTGCGGGTGCAGCGAGATGAACCGGGTCTGGCTCTTGCCCTTCAGCCCGCCGAGCGCGACCTCAAGGGTCTTGGCACCCTGCGGCACGGTCACGAAGTACGAGTGGCTGCTGTTGCGCTGCACCGACGTCGACTTGGCGAACGAGTACGACGGAGCCGCGAGCGGCTGCGACACGATGACGGTGGAGAGGATCTGCTTGTCCACGCCGACGGTCTTCTTGTCGTCCAGCTCGACGATCGCGCTGTGCACCCCGGCCGACTTGGCCTGCGCCTGCACCTTGAGCGTGACCGGCTTGTTCAGCGGCAGCTTGACCCGCGCCGGGCTCAGCAGCTTGAACGTCCCGTCGTTCGTGGCGAGGGAGACGGTGTGCTCAACAGCCTTGGCGGACCCGTTGGTTCGGGTCACGACGACGTCGTACGTCCGCTTCTGGCCGGCCTTGAGGCCACCCTCGCGGTCGTAGATCCCGGTACCGAACCCGGGCACCTTCAGCTCGCCCGAAAGGGCCGTGCGCACCGGCGCCTTGACGGTGTAGTCGTGCGCGGTGGCGCCCTTCTTGATGGCGTCCCACGCCTGCACGATCTGGATCAGACCGGAGCCCTGGACGTGCGCGGGGACGTCCTTGAGCTCACGCGCGGTGGAGGTGAGGGCCGTGCGCAGGTTCAACGGCGAGAGCTTGATGTGCCGTTGCTTGGCGGCGGACAGCAACAGGGCGCTGGCACCGGCCGCTTGGGGCGACGCCATCGACGTGCCCTGGAGCATCGCGTATCCGGCGGGCAGGCTGTACCCGGACTCGGCGACCGGCGAGCCGGGCGACCACGTCTGGATCGTGTTGATCGCCGCGCCCGGCGCGACGAGCGTCGGCGCGAACCCGCCGTCCTCACGCGGACCGGTCGAGGAGAACGGCAACATGGCGTAGTTCTTGGTCACTTGGGACCCGTAGTTCGACGCCCAGGTCTCCTTGGAAATGGACGCGCCGACGTTGATGACCTTGTCGGCGAGGCCGGGGTCACCGATCGTGTTGAGGCCGGGACCCTCGTTGCCGGCCGCGATCACCAACTGCACGCCGTACTGGTCGATGAGCCGCGTGTAGAGCTGCGCGCGGGCGTTGTTGCCGTCGTTCAGCGGGGGCAGGCCGCCGATGGACATGTTGACGATGTCGACGCCGCGCTTGGTGACGAGGTCGATCATGCCCTCGGTGAGCGCGACGTTGGTGCAGCCGCCGCTCCAGGTGCAGGCGCGGGACGACACGATCTTCGCGCCCGGCGCGGCGCCGTTCATCTTGCCGCCGAACAGGGAGTTGGCGGCGGTGATCCCGGCGACGTGCGTGCCGTGCTCGCTCTCGACCACGCCGATGTTGACGTAGTCGGACTTGGTGCCGGCGCCGTCGAAGACGACGTCCTTGCGGATCTCGACGACGAACGGGATGCGCTCGGAGATCTGCGTCTTCGGGTTGTCGGTGCCGAAGTACCCGATCTGGAAACCGTTCTTGTATGGCTTCAGGGCCTTCTCGTCGGTGAAGTCACCGTCGTTGTCGAGGTCGACGCGGACCGTGCCGGCGGCGGCGTCGTACAGCACGCCCCACACATCGGTCGTGTCGCCGTCGCGGTTCAAGTCCCCCTTCATGTCACCGCCGGTGGTGACGGACTCGGCGAAGGTCTGGAACTGGAACTTCCCGGCGGGGGCCTTCCAGGTGCGGCCCGCGGCGGTGAACGTGGGCCCCGAGACAGGGGAGTTCATCCGCAGCCAGGTGCCGTCGCGGTCGACCACCGGGTCGGTCGCGGTGACCCAGTCGACGATCTTCCGCTGACCGGTCGTCGTCTTCTGGAGCGCGGGGTGGCCGAGGTCGACGCCGGAGTCGAGGACACCGATGGTGATGCCTCGGCCGTCGAAGGTCGGGTTCTTCTTGACGAAGTCGACCGCACCCGTCTCGAAGGAGGGGTTGTACGGGTTCTTCGCCGGGGTCTTCTTGCCGGGGGCGGGATAAGCCGGCTTCTTGGGGCCGGACTTGTCCTTGGAGGCGCCCGGGGTGGGGTCGTCCAGCGCGATCTCCTGGCGGAGGTCGATCGCCTGCACGGACGTCAGCTTCGATGCGGCGGCGATCGCGGCGTCGGCCTTGCCGGTGGGGACCGTCGCGCGGACGTACCCGAGGGCGTCGTCGGTCCGGCCCACGAACCCGCCGGCCAGGCCGTCGAGTTGCTTCGCGACCTGGGAGGTCTCGCCCGGGGTGGTGGCGACCATCATGGTGACGGTCTTGTCCCCCTCGGCCTTGGCGTCCACGAGCGCCGCCGCGTCGTCCGCGCCGAGCTTGTCGGCGGCTGCCTTGGGGACGGCGGTGGAGTGCTGGTCGGCGGCGAACGCCAGCGGCGCGGGACCGGCGGCCGACAGCGCGGCAACCAGTCCGGCCGCCAGGGCTATTCGGGCCGTGGCCGTACGTCTCTGGGGGGTGTGGGTCATGGACATCCCTAGGTCGGGTCGAACGTGATGCCGAATGATCGCCCAGCTTTACTCAAGAGGTGATTGTTTGGGGAGGGATGACCGGGAGGTGGTTGATGTATGGGGAAAACCCGCGATGGACTTTAGGGGGTTGGTCGGTAATTTGGGACAAATCACCTGCTGTAGCGAAGGAGTTGTGAACCACCCGTGAGGAAGACCAGAAGAACGGCCGCCTACGCCGTGATCGTCCAGGACGACCGCATCCTCCTCTCCCGCTTCCGCGCACCCGACGGCTCCGGCGTCTGGATCATGCCGGGCGGGGGAGTGGAGCACGGCGAGCACCCGTACGACGCGGTGATCCGCGAACTCCGCGAGGAGACCGGGTACGAGGTGGAGGTCACGGCGCTGCTGGGCGTCACCTCGCGCCGCATACCCCGTCCCCGCCGCGGCCTGCGCCGCCCGCCCTCCGACCACCACGCCACCGCGATCATCTACGAGGCGAAGGTCGTCGGCGGCGAACTGCGCCCCGAGGAGAACGGCTCGACGGACCTGGCGGGCTGGCACGACCTCGCGGACCTGTCCGGCATGCAGGCGGTGGGCATGATCGAGGAGTGCGTGCGGCTGTGGCGGGAACGGCCGGCGACGGGCCACTTCGATTGATTGGCTGAAACACGCTCAACCCGAACGAAGACGACAACTCGCCCGGACCCGACCGCGTCCCTCCCCCTGACCACATGATCACGAGCAGGGGGAACCACATGAAGAGACTCCGTACGACGGTCCTGGCGGCGACGGCCCTCACCGCGACGGTCGCCCTCGCGGCCCCGGCGCTGGCCGCCCCGCCGGACCACGGAGCGACCCGCAAGGCCGTCGAGGGCGTCGTCGCAGAGGGCGTCCCCGGCGTCACGCTCACCGCCCGGGAGAACGGCGGGACCTGGTCGACGACGGCCGGCGTCGGCAACCTCCGTACCGGCAAGCCGCGTTCGGCCGGGGACCACTACCGGGTCGGCTCGATCACCAAGACGTTCGTGGCGACTGTGCTTCTGCAACTGGAGGCGGAGGGGAAGCTGTCGCTGGACGACACGGTGGAGAAGTGGCTGCCCGGGGTGGTGCACGGGAACGGCCACGACGGCAGCCGGATCACCCTGCGCCAACTCCTCAACCACACCAGCGGGATAGCGAACTACACGGCGGACGAGCAGTTCGGGAAGGACTACTTCCTCAAGGACGGCTTCTTCAGGAACCGCTTCAGGCCGTTCACCGCGTCGGACGCGGTGACCATCGCGATGTCCCACGCCCCGGACTTCGCGCCGGGCACCAAGTGGAAGTACTCCAACACGAATTACATCCTGGCCGGAATGGTCATCGAAAAGGCGACCGGCCGTCCGTACGGAGAGGAGATTCGCACCCGCGTACTCAACCCCCTCCACCTCAAGGACACGTCGGTCCCCGGCAGCCGGGCCACCCTCCCCAGGCCGTCCAGCCGCGCGTACAGCAAACTCGCCGAGACGAACGACGGCCCGACGTACGACGCCACCGAACTGAACCCGTCCATCGCGGGCGCGGCGGGCGGTGTGATCTCCACCTCCGCCGACCTGACCCGCTTCTACAGCGCCCTCCTGCGAGGGAAGCTCCTCCCGCCCGCCCAGCTCAAGGAGATGCAGACCACCGCCTTCGACTCCGACTACGGCCTCGGTCTGGGCGTCGGCACCCTCTCCTGCGGCGTCCGGATCTGGGGCCACAGCGGCGGCATCCACGGCTCCAGCTCCATCGCCTTCACCACCGCCGACGGCAAGCACTCCCTCGCCGCGAACCTGAACGCCGACTGGACGGGCGACGTCACGCCGGTCATAGAAGCGGAATTCTGTGGAAACCCCGCCCCGGGCGCAAGCCGTTCGGGTGAAACCGACCTCTCCGTCATCCAGGATGCGGCGAAATAAAACACCCAGTTCATCCACCGGAAATATCCGTGCCGCCTGATATCGGCTAACCCGCACCAACACGGGGATGGCTTGATACATGTGCAAGGCGGGTGAGCGCGAATGCTCCGTGTGCTGTCTGTCTACGAGGGCTTCTTCTCCGGGGGCGCCCGGATCGTCCACAGCGACGTGGTGCTGGGCCTGAGCGAAGGGGGCCAGCACCATCGCGTGCTCAGCATGCACGCGGAGGTCCACCGCGAGGCGACGCGTCAGCGCATGGAGAACGACACGTGCTACCGCCGGCTGACGGCGGCCGGCATCCCGGTGACGGCCCTCGGGAGGGCTTTCGAGGGGGGTGTTCCGGCCGCCTTCACCGGCGACGAGCTGGCCGATACGGCACGCGCGATGGCCGAGGCGGACGTCATCCTGTCGCTGAAGGAGCAGCCCCTCGCGCTGCTGAACCAGGCCGGCCTTCCGCGCCGCCCGGTCGTCGTCGGCCTCCACCGCTCCGACCCCGAGAACCAGTCCCTCGACGAGCTGCTCACCGGCATCGCCGACGGCAAGGTCGCGGCGGCGGTGTGCTGCGCGGAGTCCACGCGGGCGGCGTACGAGGCGGCGGGCGTGCCGGGCGAGCTGCTGACCGTCATCCCCAACGGCGTCGACCTCATCCGCTTCCGCCCCGACGCGGCCCGCCGGCTGGCCGTCCGCGAGGAACTGGGGGTTTCCGACACGGCCCCGGTGGTCGTCTTCGCGGCCCGCTACGACGGCATGAAGAACGTCCCCCTGTTCCTGCGCGCGGCGGCGGAGTGGCTCGCCCGTGAGCCCGAGGGGCACATCCTGATGTGCGGGGCCGGTATGAGCACCGAGAACGCGTCCCTGCTGTCGGACATCGCCTCGGCAGGCGTCCAGGACACCTCCCGCCTCCACCTGCTCGGCGTCCGCCGTGACATGGAGATGCTCTACGCCGCCTCCGACGTCGTCGCCCTCACCTCCGCCTGGGGCGAGGCCGCTCCCCTCTGCCTCATCGAAGGCATGATGTGCGGCGCCGTCCCCGTCACCACCGACGTCGGCGACAGCGCCTCCATCGTCGCCGGCCACGGCATCGTCACCCCCTTCGACCCCACCACCATCGCCTCCGCCTGGTCCGAAGCAGCCGCCACGAGAGCCGACCTCGGCCCCACCCTCGCCGCCGGCCGCGAACGGTTCAGCCGGACACGGATGATCGCGTCCTACGCGGCGTTGCTGGACCGGGTGAGCGGTCGCACTACGCGGCGGTCTCGCGCGGGGGCGTGAGGTAGGGGGAGGGACCGATGGGGTGCCGGGATACGGGACGGCGACTTCAACGCCTCCGTCGCCTCCGGAATCGCCGCAGGACGACTTGAACCAGGTGTGCTCGGGGGTGAGTTCAGGCGCTGTGAAACGGTCGGCGGTAGCGCCGACGCCACCATGATGTCGAACCGGTCGACCCACGAGGCCTGTCCGAGGTGAAGACGGAACCCTGGGTGGCGCCGGTCCGCACGCGGGACGCGAAGCCATTCGTCGACCGGCAGCCGCGACGGAACGACAACACCCGGACGGCGCATGGTCCCAGGCGGCCACCTCCGCACTCCCGACGACACACCCCAACACGGCCTCACCGAGGACGAGGTGGAGCTCCACCGGATTCCCCGAACAAGCACACACCCTGCCGCCGCATGCGCAACTCCCCCCCTGTGCGGCTGGGTTCAGCCATGCGCTCGTCCACCGCGCTCTCGGCGAACGCGTACCCCTCAGCCCGCAGGAGCCCCCACACCAAATCTGCGCAGCACGCCTTCACAGACCGCGCCCCACCTCCAAAACCAACAAACCGGGCACCCCAGGCATCCCCACCCGGCACCCCGTCAGCCAACCCTGGCCGCTGGAGCCCTCGTTGAGACTGACGACGCTGCCGGGATCAACACCCCGAACTTGTCCCGTACCCACCCCCCCACCTCGGACTAGAACATGAGCTACCCCCGCGTGCGCGGGGACCACTCGGACACCTTCGCCCACTGCTCGCCGATGTAGGGAACACCCCCGCGTGCGCGGGGACCACCACCACGTCCAGCCCGCCATCGAGCGACACCGGGGAACACCCCCGCGTGCGCGGGGACCACGGCACGCTCGATGAGTTGAATCGGACCGCTCAGGGAACACCCCCGCGTGCGCGGGGACCACCGCCCGTCGGTACTGGTCAGGCGCTCTCGCCCGGGAACACCCCCGCGTGCGCGGGGACCACGTGCGCAAGGCGGGCAACGCCGCCATCGGCTTGGGAACACCCCCGCGTGCGCGGGGACCACCGCATGAACGTGATCATCTGCCGCGCCCCTGGGGGAACACCCCCGCGTGCGCGGGGACCAC
This sequence comes from Streptomyces sp. S6, assembly GCF_054880855.1. Classification (NCBI taxonomy): domain Bacteria; kingdom Bacillati; phylum Actinomycetota; class Actinomycetes; order Kitasatosporales; family Streptomycetaceae; genus Streptomyces; species Streptomyces sp. S6. The sequence goes on from NZ_JBTYMC010000007.1 coordinate 10,620, forward strand.
TCCCAGCAAGCGGCTGAGGACAACGGCAGGGAAGGAACACCCCCGCGTGCGCGGGGACCACATCGGCTTCAGCGCCTACGACGCCTCCGGGAAGGGAACACCCCCGCGTGCGCGGGGACCACCGTCCGTGACCTGGGTCTTTATGCGAGCAAGCGGCAGTTTCCCATTACTTCCAAAGAAGCGGACATTTCGCCCCCCTGTCAGCAGGCCCAAATCCTATCCCCGTCACCGAACTTACCCGCCCACGTTGGCCAAACACCCCCAGCTCTCCCCACCTCCAGGCCGCACCCGAAGCCGGCGCGTACCCAAGGTGGACCCCGCTGACGCGCCCCCGGGAAGCGCAACACTCCAAAGAGGGAGACGACCTGCGAGGGAGTCTCGGCCGTAGGGCTTCGGTCGGTACCCGAAAGCGCACTGTTCCTCACCCCCGCACCCCGTCGCATTCCCTCCCTCCCTGAAAGGGTTAGAAACGATACCTCTCGCGTGAAATGATCAGCCCAACTTTGGCACTCCTCTCGCTGCCTAGGTCGAAAAGAGGAAGGGCGCCTACCTTGAAGCGAAACCTCTCATTCCGATTGAAGATCCTCCTGTGCCTATTCATCATCGCAGGCGTATTCTTCGTGTCCCAGCCCCTCCCTGGGGTGCTCAAAACAGTAGTCCCCGTAACGGTAGGCATGTTCTTGGGTGGCGTCATGTCCAGAAACCGCCCAAGGAAATAGAGAAGGAACACGAACTCACCCCAGCCCAGACGGAAGGATCCGCAACGCATGTCAACCCTCCTGGAGCTAGCCGTACTTGCTATGGTCGCCACCCTCGCAGGCGCAACCGTACGCGCAGCAACCCGGCGAAGAGCAGCCCGCCGCGACGCGGAATTAGCGGAAACCGGAACAGCAGCTTTCCCCTGTCGAATCACGTGGAAGGAGGGGTTGGGTCGCAGGGGAAGCGTATACGGCAAGCTCGGCGTGACAAACGACAAGGAACCCGAATTCACTCCCAGGTGGAAACCACCCGTACCCCTTCCCCGCAGCCCCCACATCAGCCAAGAACCAAGCTGGCGAACCGGCCTGACAACCCTGACCTACACACCCCCCACCCACGGCGAGATAACCATCCTCCTCAGCGATGGAGACGCAGAAAACGTGAAGAAGATACTGGGGTCGGAGAAATGACACACGCCAGGCTGATGAGAAAAGAGGACCTGGCCCCACAGAACTAACCTCGGCGATCACCTTCCTGAAGGCGGACCGAACCACTCACCGAGTCACCGACCCGCTCCCGAACCCCGCTCGGCAGACGCATCGAGACGATGGATCGACCGAATGCGCCACTTCCTCACAACAGACCCCGAGGTCTGCTGGACAGCTGAGAAGGGCAACGAAATCGTAGGCTTCGCGATCTCCCGGAACCGCACGAACCTCTGGTCCCTCGCCACCTACGGAGTACACCCCGCTCACCAGCGCAAAGGCACCGAAAACCGCCGCCTCATGGCAAGCCCTCACCCACGCTGCCGACCACCCCGGCATCTTCTTCTCCAGCGTCCACCCGGCAGCAACGAGACGCTACCGCCTGCCCGGCTTCCCCCTGCACCCCCAAATACGCATGACAGGCACGTCAACACACTAAACCCTCCTCGCAGTCAAGGGATTTGGCAGGCGAACGGTGCGGACCTGGACCCGGCCGACATTCCTGCGGTCACCGTAGGTGAGGTGCTCGGCCTTGGTGAACTCGTCCTCTTCCTTTCCCCGGGCCACGCAGTCCGGGTAGTCGTAGTCGGTCTGCTCGACGGGGACGCCGCCGGTGTTGTCGGCCTCCGGGACCTGGGTGACTCACCGGCCTCGCAGTCGCCCGGCACCGGCCGAATCCGCACCTCCCATGAATTTGCCGACATCATCACCACCCCCAGTGCGCAGGAACCAATCCCATTGATATGCAATGCGAGGTTCGCATGCCCGAACGTTCATACCCGCGGGTGATGAATGGATGGAGCAATCCACCCGTCACATGCCCGGACGATGAATGGATTTCTCAGTATGAAGCAGCCCAAGAACTTGGAATTTCTGTATGGCGAGTGGGATGGCGTATAGCCACAGGCCATCTGACGCCCGCTCACAACAGCAGACGGGAAGCCGGCGTGACGCGGTCCAGTATGAACAGTGATCGCGAATGGCTTGCGGCGGTATCCCGGCGAGCCAAAACACTCCGAATCATCAAGGGTCTGGTTCGCTGGATCTGAACGCGCACCTCCTGCCGAGCGGAGGGGCCACCCCGCACCACCGGGTGACCCCTCCGCTCCCCCCGGATACAGCCCCGGTTCCCCTCCTGCGACTACCGGGGCAGTACCACGACATAGGCGGACGGTGGCCGGTCGGCGGAGGCCAGCAGGGCGGTGCGGATCACCATGGCCTGCTGTTCCATCGACTCACGCAACTTGCGCGGGGTGATGTGGACGACCGTGATGCCGAGGCGCTCCAGGGTCTCCCGTTTGCGGGCGTACTCGGCCCACAGGACGTCGTCCTCCTGGCGGGGCGCGCGGACGTCGAGTTCGAGGGCGACGGCGTGGTCGGGCCAGTACGCGTCGAGCCCCCCGAGATGCGGCCCGCCGGGAAGGCGGAGGTCGACGTTCCAGAGGGGGTCGGGGAGGGCGTGGTCGCGGACGAGGCGGTAGAGGCGGCTCTCCGCGAGGGCCCGGCCCTCGGCGAGCAGCGTGTCGACCGCCTCCATCACATGCGGCCGGTTCAGCAGCTTCGCCCGGCTCAACTCCCGCACAGCGGCGGCCGGTTCACAGTGCCCGTCACGAACGGCCTCCGTCATGAGACCGCGGACGACGCCGGAGTCGTCGATCTCCGCGACCGCGTCGGCGAGGGCGCGGGCGACGGGGGCCACGGGAACGCCCATGAGGGGGACGGGAGCCGGTGGCGCCGCCGCGCGGACGATGCGGACGTAACCGGTGGAGCGCAGGCGCCGCAGGCGGGGGACGAGGACGTCGACGTACTCCTGCTCGTCCAGCGAGGGCGCCGAGCCGAAGCCGTGCAGCCACAGCGCCGCGAGCCCGGTGATCATCGCCTCCGCTTCGGACGACGCCCCCTGCGACGGCACCGACGAACCGCGGCCGATCGAACCGCGGCCGATCGAACCCCGCCCGCCCGCACCCCGCGCCGCGTACAGCAACGCCCCCCGCACCCGCTCCTCGCCCGTCACCTGCGCGGAGTGCAACGCGTACACCCCGGGCAGCAGTTGCTGCCAGGGCCCGTTCGGCCGGCACCGTTCGTTCGTCTCCGCCTGGGAGACACCGCAGGCGCGCAGCTGAGCCGCCGTCAGGATGCGGCCCCGGGCGGCGGGGAGGGAGGAGAGGAGGCACTGGGTGTGGGGGGTGTCCGAGTTCATGCGATCGGGATTCCCGCGCTCACTCGGCCCTTTAACCGGTGTTACACGCCCGTCGACAAATGCGGACAACGCTGCACTAAAGGACGGGTGTTCGGTTGCCGATAGGCGCCGAAAACCCCTGGTCCCAAGGGAGGGAGCCAGGGGTTACGGGTCCGATTGACCGGATTTCGTAACGCTCACCGAACGCCGAATCCTTGGCCAAAGGGCCAAAGCTCCCTCCCCTGAAACCCCGGGCGCCCTCCCTTTGAAACCCTGGGCTCCCTCCCTTTGAAACCCCGAAAAGCTAACCCCCCGAAATCACCCCCTGCGCCCGCAACCCCCGAGCCAGATCGTCCCGCCCCTCCAGCACCAGCCTCCGCAACGCCGGAGCCGCCCCCTCATGCCCCGCCAGCCACGCGTCGGCAGCCTCCAGCACCGCGAGCTCACTCCCCGCCACGGGATACGCCGGGAACAGCCCCGACACCACATCCACCCCGATCTGGATCGACCGCCGCGCCCACACCCCCTCGATCGCGCCGAAGTACTTGGCCACGTACGGCGCCGTCAACTCCCGCTGCGACGACCGCGCGAACCCGGCGATGGACGCCCCCACGAGCGCGTTGGACAGCGAGTCCCCCTCGACGACCTGGGCCCACGCCTGCGCCTTGACGGCGGCGGAGGGGCGGGCGGCGAGGCAGCGGACGTGGTGCCGCTTGCCGGACGCCGTGTCGTCACGCACCAGCTCCGCCGCCAGCTCGGCCTCCCCGACGGCGCCGTGCGAGGCGAGCGCGTCCAGCAGGACCCACCTCAGCTCCTGGTCGATCTCAAGCCCGGCGACCTTCTGCGCCCCGTCCAGCAGCCCCCGCAGGAACGCCAGGTCGTCCGGCGAGGACGCCACCGACGCGAAGAACCGCGCCCACGCGAGCTGCGGCTCGCTCCCGGGCTCGGCGGCACGCAGATCCCGCAGCGCCACCCGCGCCACCAGCTCCTCCCCGGCCGCCCGCTCGCCCGCCGGCATGTAGTTGACCAGCGCCGAGTCCGTCCACGTGAGCACCATCTGGAGCACCCCGATGTCGGACTCCCGGCGCGCGAACCGCGTCACCAGCTCCACGAACTCCGCCGCCGGCAGCAGCGCGTCCCGCGTCAGGTTCCACAGCGCCGACCAGCACAGGGCACGCGCGAGGGGATCGGTGATGTCACCCAGCGACCCGGTCAGCGTCGCGAGGGACCGCTCGTCGAACCGGATCTTGCAGTACGTCAGGTCGTCGTCGTTGACCAGCACCAGATCCGGCGCCTCGGCACCCGCCAGCTCCGCGACGACCGTCCGCTCACCCGTGACGTCCACCTCGGCCCGCGCGTACCGCACGACCCCCGCGTCCGTCCGCCGGTACAGCCCCACCGCCACCCGGTGCGGACGCGCCGGTGAACCCTCCTGGACGACCGCCAGCTCGACGACCCGGCCCCCGTCGAGCCGCACCTCGGGGGTCAGCGAGTTCAGCCCCGCCGTCTGGAGCCAGGACCGGGACCAGGCGGCCATGTCCCGCCCACTGGTCTCCTCCAGCACCGACAGCAGATCCCCGAGGCGCGTGTTCCCGTACGCGTGCCGCTTGAAGTAGCGGCGGGCGCCCTCCAGGAACGCGTCCTGGCCGACGTACGCGACGAGCTGCTTCAGCACCGAAGCGCCCTTCGCGTACGTGATCCCGTCGAAGTTGAGCTTCGCGTCCTGGAGGTCGCGGATGTCGGCGGTCACCGGGTGCGTGGAGGGGAGCTGGTCCGCGCGGTAGGCCCAGGACTTGCGGCGGTTGGCGAACGTGATCCACCCGTCGGTGAAGCGGGTCGCGCCGACGAGGGAGAACGAGCCCATGAAGTCCGCGAAGGACTCCTTCAGCCACAGGTCGTCCCACCACTCCATGGTGACGAGGTCACCGAACCACATGTGCGCCATCTCGTGCAGGATCACGTTCGCCCGCGCCTCGTACGACGCGCGCGTCACCTTGCCCCGGAAGATGTACTCCTCCCGGAACGTCACGAGGCCCGGGTTCTCCATCGCGCCGAGGTTGTACTCGGGGACGAACGCCTGGTCGTACTTCCCGAAGGGGTACGGGTAGTCGAAGTGGTCGTGGAAGAAGTCCAGGCCCTGCTTGGTGACGAGGAAGACGTCGTCCGCGTCGAAGTGCGGGGCCAGGCCCTTGCGGCACATCGCGCCGAGGGGGATCTCCAGCGCCGTGCCGTCCTCGAACTCACGGCGGTAGGAGTCCGTCACGTAGTGGTACGGGCCGGCCACCACGCACGTGATGTACGTCGAGATCGGCTTCGTCTCCGCGAACCGCCACACCCCGTCCGTCCGCGTCCCCACGCCGTTGCTCCACACCGTCCACCCCTCGGGCGCGCGGACCTCGAAGCGGAACGGGGCCTTCAGGTCGGGCTGCTCGAAGCACGCGAAGACGCGGCGGGAGTCGGCCGGTTCGTACTGCGTGTAGAGGTAGACCTCGCCGTCCTCCGGGTCGACGAACCGGTGCAGGCCCTCACCCGTACGGGAGTACGCGCACTGCGCGTCCACCACCAGCTCGTTCTCCGCGGCCAGGTCCTCCAGGGCGATCCGCGCGCCGTCGAACACCTCGCCCGGGTCCAGGTCGCGGCCGTTCAGCGAGACCGCGGTGACGCTCGGGGCGATCAGGTCCGCGAAGCTGGACGCGCCCGGCTCGCTGCACCGGAACCTGATCGTCGTCACCGACCGGAACGTACGGTCGCCGACCGGGTCACCCACCGCCGAGCGCAGGTCCAGCGCGATCTCGTACGCGTCGACCGACAGCAGCGCGGCCCTCTCCCTGGCCTCGTCGCGGGACAGATTCTCACCGGGCACGGGCGGCACTCCCTCATCGTGATCGAACTCGGCGCTCCCCGTTAACCCCCTGGCCATCGCGGTACGCCTGGACGGCACCGATCCTGCCATGCGCCCCTGACCCGACACATCGGGGAAGACCCCTGATCCACCCCTGCGGCCGAACGGGTGAGCGAACCCCGAGGCGGCCCCGGGACACCCCTGAACCCGGCCCTGAACCTCGCGGAACCGGGAATGGTGGGGCCCGGCGGGGCGTTGGCACGGCAACAGCCGCACTTTTCACGTGCTGCGCACCCGAACTTTCACGTGTTCCGCTCACGAGGAGAGACATGTCCGAGACGGCCGCCGAGAAGACCCCCGTCGACTTCTGGTTCGACCCGCTGTGCCCCTGGGCCTGGATGACCTCCCGCTGGGTCCTCGAAGTCCAGAAGCAGCGCGACCTCGACATCCGCTGGCACCCCTTCAGCCTCGCCGTGCTCAACGAGGACAAGCTCGACCAGCTCCCGGAGGAGTACCGCGAGCTGCTGGCGACGAAGGCGTGGAAGCCGATCCGCGTCGTGGCCGCCGCCTGGCAGAAGCACGGTGACGAGGTCGTCGGCCCGCTCTACACCGCCCTCGGCACCCGCTTCCACAACAACGGCGAGGGCCCCACGGTCGAGGCCATCGCCGCCGCCCTGGCAGAGGTCGGCCTCCCCGCCGACCTCATCGACTACGCCGACCAGGAGGACTTCGAGTTCGACGCCGAGCTGCGCGCCTCCCACAAGGAGGGCATCGACAAGGTCGGCCAGGACGTGGGCACGCCGATCATCGCCGTCCCCGGCCCCGAGGGTAAGGAAGTCGCCTTCTTCGGCCCGGTCGTCACCCCCGCCCCCAAGGGCGAGGCCGCCCTGCGCCTCTGGGACGGCACGATCGCCGTCGCCTCGGTCCCCGGCTTCTACGAGATCAAGCGCACCCGTACGCAGGGCCCGGTCTTCGAGTAGTCCACAGCCCGGAAGCCCAGGAGCCGACCGCCTCAGCCCCCGCCCGCCGGGGCCTGAGGGTTCAGCTCCCGCCCGCCGGGCGCCGCAGGCTCGGCTCCCGACCGCCGGGAGTCTGTTCGGCCCTCCCGCTCGCGGGGAGTCGGCAGGCCCGGCCCCGGCTCACCGGGAGCCTGCCCGGACTCCGCCCGCCGGCTCAGCTCCCGCCCGCCGGCGGCGGACTCCCGAACTCCTCCGGCAGATTCCCGCCCACCTGCCAGTTGTCCTTCCGCTGGATGCGCCGGCACCCCGCGCCGGTGCACCGGTGGTAGGCCGACGGCCGGAACCGCTCGCCCCGCTCACTCGCGAGCCGGCTCATCACCTTCGCCGCAGCGGCGATCTCGGCACCCACCAGATCCCGGAACCGCCGCAACGGCCCCGCCTTGCACGTCGGATTGGGGCATCGGACGTCGGCCACGCATACCTCCTCGCACCGGGAGGAGGAGCATAAGGTGCCCGCCGCCCGCGCGGGAGGCCCACAACCGGCCAGGTGGTTCCCGCACACAGAAAGCCCCCGTGAGTCACGTCCTCACGGGGGCTTTCCTCAATCCGCCTGCCGCACGCGAAAGTTGAGAAGACGATCACGAGGCAGGACGAGCGACAGAATCAACCGCCGAGCAACAGCACATCCGCCCGCGCCTTCGCGGCCTCGTACCGCCGGGCCACGTCCTGCCAGTTGACGACCGCCCACATCGCGTCGATGAAGTCGACCTTCTGGTTCTTGTACTGGAGATAGAAGGCGTGCTCCCACGCGTCGAAGACGAGAACCGGCACCGACCCCTGCCCCACGTTCCCCTGGTGGTCGTAGACCTGCTCGACGACGAGGCGCCCACTGAGCGGCTCGTACGCGAGGACACCCCAGCCGGAACCCTGCGTGGTGGCGGCGGCCTTGGTGAGCTGCGCCTTGAACCCGGCGAACGACCCGAACGACTCGGTGATGGCGTCCGCCAGCTCACCCACCCCGTCGGCGGCCAGCGGCTCCCCGCCACCGTCCTTCGGGCCGGTCATGTTCTGCCAGTAGATGCTGTGCAGGATGTGCCCGGAGAGGTGGAACGCGAGGTTCTTCTCCAGCCCGTTGATCGACCCCCACACCTCCTTGTCCCGCGCCTCCGCGAGCTGCTCCAGCGTGTCGTTCGCACCCTTCACGTACGCCGCGTGGTGCTTGTCGTGGTGCAGCTCGATGATCTCCGGGCTGATCACGGGGGCGAGCGCGGAGTAGTCGTAAGGGAGTTCGGGCAGCGTGTAGACGGGCATGAGGGGTCCTCTCAGAACCTTTCCTGCGCACCACTTCTTATTGCAACTAGCTTGCAGGTAGACCCTAGCAATAAAAAGCCCCGTCAGTCCTTACGGGCCCGCTGCCACCCGTACCCGACCCCCGCCAGCACCACCGTCATCGCCCCCGTCCACACCAACTGCGTCCGCGTGTCCCCCTCCCGCGCCATCAGCACGAACACCGCGACCATCCCCGCCAGCGCGACCCACGTCAGCCACGGGAACCCCCACATCCGCACGACCAGCCGCGCGGGCTCCGTCCGCCGCCGCAGCAGCAACTGCGAGACCGCGATGAAGATCCAGACGACGAGGATGACCGCGCCGATCATGTTCAGCAGCCACATGAAGACGTCGTCAGGACGCCAGTAGCTCAGCAGCACGCACCCGAACCCGACGACCGACGAGACGAGGACGGCGACCCGGGGCACCCCGCTCGACACGGTGCCCAGCGCGCGCGGCGCCTGCCCCCGGTCGACCAGCGAGTACGCCATGCGCGAGGCGCCGTAGATGTTCGCGTTCATCGCGGACAGCAGCGCGACCAGCACGATCACGTTCATCAGCTGACCGGCGCCGGGGATGCCGAGGTGGTCGAGGGCGGCGACGTACGGACCCTTCTCGACGACCGCCTTCGAGTCCCACGGCACGAGCGTCACGATCACGGCCATCGAGCCGACGTAGAACAGCGCGATCCGCCACATCGCCGTCCGCACCGCGCTCGCCACACCCCGCACCGGATCCTCGGACTCGGCCGCCGCGATCGTGACGGTCTCCAGACCGCCGTACGCGAAGACCGTCGCGAGGAGGCCGACGACGAACCCCTGGCCGCCGTTCGGCAGGAGGTCACCGAGGTTGGCGGAGCCGGGCGCGTCCGTGCCGGGCAGGACGCCCGCTATCGCGAGCACACCGAGCACCAGGAACAGGGAGATCGCCCCGACCTTCAGCGCCGCGAACCAGAACTCGAACTCGCCGAAGTTCTTCACGGCCGTCAGGTTCATGACGCAGAAGACGACCATGAAGAGCGCGACCCACGCCCACTCCGGCGTCCCGGGCAGCCACCCCGTCACGATCTTCGCGGCACCGATGCCTTCGAGCCCGACGACCGTGCAGAGCAGGACCCAGAACGCCCAGCCGACGGTGAACCCGGCCCACGGCCCGATCGCGCGCTCGGCGTGCGCGGAGAACGAGCCGGACGACGGGTGCGCCGCCGACATCTCGCCCAGCATCCGCATGACGAGCATGACCAGCAGACCGGAGAGTGCGTAGGCGAGGACGATGGAGGGACCGGCGGCGGCGATCCCGGAACCGGAGCCGACGAACAGCCCGGCGCCGATGACACCGCCGAGGGCGATCATCGACAGGTGGCGCTGCTTGAGGGCGTGCGTGAGACCGGGCGACTCGGCGGGGGTCTCGGTGCGTGGGGGTGTGGTGGGCATGGGCGCGGCTCGTCCAATGCTGGAGGTGGGCAAAGGCGATCAGCGTACCGACGGGCGTCCGGTTCGGTCCGTGAGCAGAGTCACGTGCGCCGACCGTGTGGGGCCGCCCTTTGTCCGGAGCCCACCAAGCCGCTGACCTGCCGTTTGTCGACGAGTGACGGTTCGCTCGGCCAGGGGTCTGGGATAGCGTCCTTAGGTCCCCCTTATCCGTCCCGGATGAGCGTCCGTCCTGGATGAACCCCCGACCCCCGCGGAGTCCCCATGAGCACCCTCGCCGCCTCGTCCGCCCCCGGACGGGTCCTCGCCGACCTCCTCCCGGCCGGCCGTGTCCGCGACATCGCGCTCGTCGTCGGCGGCGCGGCCCTCACCGGCGTCGCCGCCCAGATCGCCGTCCCGGTCCCGGGCTCGCCCGTCCCCGTCACCGGCCAGACCTTCGCGGCGCTCCTCGTCGGCACGTCCCTGGGCGCGGGCCGAGGCTTCCTCTCCCTCGCCCTGTACGCCCTCGCCGGGGTCATCGGCGTGCCGTGGTTCGCGCAGGGGACGTCCGGCGCGGGCATGGTGTCCTTCGGCTACATCCTCGGCCTGCTGCTGGCGTCCACCGTCGTGGGCGCGCTGGCCCGCCGGGGCGCGGACCGCAACGTCTGGCGGATGGCCGGCGCCGTCCTCCTGGGCGAGGCCCTGATCTACGCCGTCGGCGTCCCCTACCTCGCGTACGCGGCCGGCATGTCCGCCTCCCAGGCGATCGCGGCCGGCCTCACCCCGTACCTCCTCGGCGACGCGCTGAAGGCGGCGCTGGCGATGGGCCTGGTCCCCGGGGTCTGGAAGCTGCTCGAACGGCGGTAGTGCGTAAGCGAGTCGGAGAGCCGCGTTGCCTGGCCTCAGGCAACGCGGCTTTTCCGTACGGGAGTTACTCCGCGCCCACCGGACGGCGCCGGGACCACCACACGCCGGCCGCGCCCGCCGCCATCAGCGCGGCCCCCGCCGCGCCCAGCGGGAGCAGCTCATCTGCCGGTCCGGTGCTGGGGAGTTGGTCCGCGCCGGGGGTGACCGGCTTGTTGTCGGTGCCGAGCAGGAGCGGGGTCGCGGGGGCGTTGGGCGCGGTGTTGGTGGAGCCGAAGGGGACGGGACCCTGCTGCCAGTACGTCTTCTTGCCGTCCGGCGACTGGACCGGCAGGCAGATCTTCCCCTTTTTGGTCAGGTCGTAGCTCGCATCGACCGCGAACGACTTCTTCGCACCCGCCGCGAGATTGTCGATCGGACAATTGAAACCACTGTTCGAGCCCTCGGGAAGGCCTGCCTTCTCGATCTGCGTACAGCCCTCGACGCTGTTGATCGAAAGGCCGTCGAAACCGACGACCAGCAGCCGGATCTTTCCACTGTCTTTCGTGCCCTCGTTTTTCACGGTGGCGGTGACGGCGGTTTTCCTGGTGCTGTTGTCGACCGAGATGCGCTCGGGCAGTGTCGTGGTCAGTTTGACGCCGGCCGGTGCCGGATCCATCGCCTTGCCGCCCTGCGCGCTGCCGGGCCCCTGATCGTCCGCGCCCGCCTGCGGCGCCACGACCAGCAGCGCGGCCCAGCCGACCGCGACCAGGGCACCGGTGATCGCCGCGTTGTGCCGAGAACTCATGTCCGTCCCCCTCTGAGACTCCCCCTGATACCGCGCCTGAATTCGCGGTACTTGAAGAGGTACCACAAGATTTCTCCGCACTATGCTGGTACGGCCTGAAGTGTGACCATTGTGTTTCTGGTGGTACGGCCGGTGAAAGGGAGCAGTGGATTGCCGAGGAACAGCAGCAGCGGCGGTGTTCCCGGGCTTTTGGTGGCCGGGCGTTATCGGTTGGCGGCCAGCATCGGACAGGGAGGAATGGGGCGGGTGTGGCGGGCCGCCGACGAAATACTCGACCGCCTTGTCGCCGTGAAGGAGATAAGCATCGACGGCGCGGACGCGGAGGACACCAGGACCCGCCGCGAACGCACCCTGCGCGAGGCCCGCGCGACCGCCCGCATCGACCACCCCAACGTGGTCCGCGTGTACGACGTCGTCGACGAGGGCGAACTCCTGTGGATCGTCATGGAGTTGGTGCGCGGCCGGTCCCTGGAGCGGATCACGCTCGACGACGGCCCGCTCGGCCCCGTCGCCGCCGCCCGCGTCGGACTCGGCCTCGTCGCCGCCCTCCAGCAGGTGCACGCGGGCGGAGTCCTGCACCGGGACATCAAGCCGGGGAACGTCCTGGTCGAGGGCGACGGCGAGCGGATCGTCCTCACCGACTTCGGGATCGCGGCGATCCAGGACGCCAAGGCGCTCACCATGGTCGGGATGATCGTCGGCTCCCCCGACTACATGGCCCCCGAGCGCATCTCCGGCCGCCCCCAGGGACCCCCGTCCGACATCTGGTCCGTCGGCGCGACCCTGTGCGCCGCTCTCGCCGGGCACTCGCCCTTCGCCCGCGACACGACGCTCGCGACCCTGCACGCCGTGCTCTACGAGGAACCCCGACTCCCGGACAACGCGGGGGCGTTGAGCGGGGTGCTCGGACGGCTCCTGGTCAAGGAACCCGAACTCCGGCCGGACCTCACCGAGTTGGAGAGGGAGCTACGCCGGGCGGCGTTCCCGGAACCGACGCCGACGGTGCGGGTGGGGGAGATGCAACAGGGGCTCCAGCAAGGGCAGTTGCAAGGGACACCCCCCGGGACGGCACCCCCCGGGACGGCACCCCCCGGGACGGCACCCCCCGAGACCCCGCCCGCCCCCGCCCCCGACCCCGACACCGCCCACCTCCCCCGTCCGCCCAGGACACCCCCCTCGCCGTTCCCCACCCCCCAGGAACCACCCCGCCACCGCCGCACAACAGCCTTCGCCGCGGCCGGAGTCGCCGCCGTGGCCGCCGTCGTCGTCACCGCGGTCCTCCTCACCTCGGGCGGCGGGGAACCCGGCCCCGAGGCGAGCGGCACGACAACTCCCGTCACCTCACCCACCGTCGAAGGCACCGTCCGCCCCCGCACCCCACCTCCCGGCACCCACGAAGAAGCCGGCGGATACGCCTGGAAGACCCCCGAAGGCTGGCGGAGGGACGTGAAGACGGGGGCCGAGGTGCACTACACCTCACCCGACGGCACCCAGGAACTCCTCGCCAAGTCCTCCCTCGCCCGAGGCACGTTGATCGACTCGTGGCGCAAGTCCGAGCAGGACGCGCACCGTGGCCAGAACTATCGCAAACTCCGCCTGGAGGAGACGGAGTTCAAGGGCAGGACGGCGGTCCTGTGGGAGTACACGTTCACACTGAAGGGCACCCCCTGGCACGCCCGGCTGCTCGGGTTCGACCAGGACGGGAAGTCGTTCCAGGTCAACACGTGGTACCAGCCGGGCGTCGAGGAGAGTGCCCTCAAGGTCTACGAGGAGGTGAAGGAGAGCTTCACGGTGCTGTGAGGTTCTTGCGCATCCGGTCCTTCACCACCGCCACCGCCAGCACGCCCGCCGCGACCGCCAACGACAGCAGCACGGTCGTACGCCCGCTGCTCTCCCCCTCCGTGTCGGTCAGCATGTAACCCAGCACGAAGACGATCAATCCGGCCGTCGCCCAGGTGAGATACGGGTAGAGCCACATCTTCACGACGAGCTTCTCCGGCGACTCCGCCTGCATGATCTTCCGCATCCGCAGCTGCGAGAAACAGATCACCAGCCACACGAACAGGGCAACCGCACCGGAGGAGTTGACCAGGAAGAGGAACACCGAGTCCGGGTAGGCGTAGTTGAAGAACACCGCGACGAACCCGAAGACCACGGACGACAGGATCGCCGCCATCGGCACACCCCGCGCGTTGGTCCGCCCGAACGACTTCGGCGCGTCCCCGCGCCGGCCCAGTGAGAACGCCATCCGGGACGCCGTGTACAGACCGGAGTTGAGGCAGGACAGCACCGACGTCAGCACGATGAAGTTCATGATCTGCCCGGCGTGCGCGATGCCGAGCGAGTCCAGGGCGGCGACGTACGAGCCCTTCTCCTTGATCGAGGGGTCGTTCCACGGCAGCAGCGCCACCACGACGAAGATCGAGCCCAGGTAGAACACCCCGATCCGCCAGATCACACTGTTCGTCGCCTTCGTCACCGCCTGCTGCGGGTTCTCCGACTCGCCCGCCGCCAGCGTCGGGATCTCACTGCCCATGAACGAGAAGACGACCAGCAGGACGCCGGTGAGGATCGCGCCGGCGCCGTTCGGCAGGAAGCCGCCGTGGTCCGTGAGGTTCCCGAGCCCCGCCTTGTCGCTGTCCACGCCCGGCAGCAGCCCGAACACCGCGAGACCGCCGACCACGATGAACGCGCCGATCGCGACGACCTTGATCCCCGCGAACCAGAACTCGAACTCCCCGTAACTGCCCACGGAGACGAGGTTGGTGGCCGTCAGCACCACCATCACGATCAGTGCCCACCCCCACTGCGGCACGGCCGGCACCCAGGACTCCAGGATCTTCGCCCCGGCCGTCGCCTCCACCGCCAGCACCACGACCCAGAAGAACCAGTACAGCCAGCCGATCGTGAACCCGGCCCACGGGCCGAGCGCGCGCTCCGCGTGCGCCGAGAACGAGCCGGACGTCGGGTTCGCCGCCGACATCTCGCCCAGCATCCGCATCACCAGCACCACGAGCGTGCCGACGAGGGCGTAGGACAGGAGGATGCCGGGGCCCGCCGTCGCGATACCGGAGCTGGAACCGACGAACAGACCGGCGCCGATCACACCGCCGATCGCGATCATCGACAGGTGCCGGTTCTTCAGACCCGCCTGGAGACCGGGGCCGGGTTCCTGCGGGGTCTCCTGGGACAGGGTCGGGGGCGAGGTCATGGGGACGTCCTTTACGCGGTGTGGGGGAGGGGAGTGGGGTGCGAGTGCTGGCGGTCAGTGAAACCGAGGTAAGAGTTTTCGTGTACCAGCCATTAAGGATCGGTGACACCGTTTTCCTGGACGTTTCGTCCAGTTCCTCGCCGTTGCGGACCGCCGCACCCCTGCCCCCCTGCCCGCAACCCCCATGTCACACTCATCCCATGCGCGTGTATCTCGGCTCGGACCATGCCGGCTTCGAACTCAAGAACCACCTCGTCGAATGGCTCAAGGCGGCCGGTCACGACCCCGTCGACTGCGGCCCCCACATCTACGACGCCCAGGACGACTACCCCCCCTTCTGCCTCCGCGCCGCCGAGCGCACCGCCGCCGACCCCGACTCCCTCGGCATCGTCATCGGCGGCTCCGGCAACGGCGAGCAGATCGCCGCGAACAAGGTCAAGGGCGTCCGCGCGGCCCTCGCGTGGAGCGAGGAGACCGCGTCGCTGGGCCGCCAGCACAACAACGCCAACGTCGTCGCCGTAGGCGCCCGCATGCACACCCAGGACGAAGCGACCAAGTTCGTGGAAACCTTCCTCGCGACCCCGTTCTCCGGTGACGAACGCCACATCCGCCGCATCGAGATGCTGAGCGAGTACGAGACGACGGGCAACTTGCCGGAAATTCCGGCGCATCACCCGCAGCAGTAGCGATCTTTCAGCCCGTCCGGTGTCTGCGGGCACTTTCTCGACGCAGGGTTCGATATTTCAGCCCGTCCGGCGTTTGAGGACGAGGCCCCTTCAGGGCCGACAGCGGGGTTGAAGGGGTGGCAGCCCCTTCAAGGATGGGACGGGTAGGGGCGGCGGGGGCGAGAAAACCCCCCGCCCCGACGAGAGGAGCCACCGTGCCGGAGGGGCACACGATCCACCGCCTGGCCCAGGACTACGCGTCCCGCTTCCACGGCACACCCCCCGAAGTGACCAGCCCCCAGGGCAAGTTCTCCGACGCCGCGGCCCTCCTCACCCGCACGGAACTCACCACCACCGAGGCCCACGGCAAACACCTCTTCCTCGGCTTCCGCGACACCGACTGGATCCACATCCACCTCGGCCTCTTCGGCAAGGTCACCTTCGGCACCCCTCCCGCACCCCCACCCACGGACACCACCCGCCTGCGCCTCACCAACGACACGGCGTACGTGGACCTCAAGGGCCCCACCACCTGCGCCCTCATCACCCCGCAGGAGAAGCAGGCGATACACGCCCGCCTCGGCCCCGACCCCCTCCGCGAGGACGCCGACCCCACGGCCGCCTACACCCGCGTCCACCGCAGCCGCACCACCATCGCCGCCCTCCTCCTCGACCAGAAGATCATCGCGGGCGTCGGCAACGTCTACCGCGCGGAAGTCCTCTTCCGCCACCACATCGACCCCTACCGCCAGGGCAAGGACATCACCCGCCCGGAATGGGACGCGATCTGGACAGACCTGGTGGCCCTGATGCGCGAGGGCGTCCGCAACAACCGCATCGACACGGTCCGCCCCGAACACACCCCCGAGGCGATGAACCGTCCACCCCGCGTGGACGACCACGGCGGCGAGGTCTACGTCTACCGCCGCACCTCCCAGCCCTGCCACCTCTGCGCCACCCCCATCCGCACGGCGGACCTGTCCTCCCGCAACCTCTTCTGGTGCCCCACCTGTCAGCCGGCCTAGGGCCTCCCGGACGGCACGCAGCCGTCCTTTTCGGGCATTGACGGACGAGTGAGCGAATTTCCTCCTCCCCGCCCGGAGAACGCTTTCCATGAAGTTGACTGTGAAGTCGAGCCTCGGACGGGGGACAAGTGGGACCTCCCGTGCCAAGCGGCGGGTTGGATGGATAGGGTCCCGAACTAATGACAGCAGGACGACAGCGGCGTGCGGAAGCCGAGACGTTCGCGGCCCGGTTGCGGCATCTGATGCACCGGGTCCGCACCGGCGTGCGCAGAAGCGCCGTGGACTACTTCCGGGGCGACGGCTCCGACTGGGTCGCGCTGGCCGGCCTCCTGCTCACCGTCCCCGTCATCGCCGCCGCGACCCTCGCCAACTCGGTCTGGTTCTCCCCGGCCGCGCTGGTCCTCCCGATCGTCGCCGGGGGACTCCTGCTGCGCCCCTCCAGCCTGCTCGCCCTGTACGCGGCGGCGGCGACGGCACTGATCGTCGAGTCGGTGCGGCTGGGCCCGTACACGGAAGGCCCGTCACGTGTCACGCCGGGCGTCGTCCTCGTCGTCGCCGCCTGCGGTTCCTTCGGCCTGCTGATCGCCCAGTTCCGCAGCCGCGTCGGGGTCCCCTGGCGGCGGGGCGGGACGATGCTCTTCGACCTCCGTGAGCGCATCCGCGTCCAGAGCAAGCTGCCGAAACTGCCGCCGGGCTGGCACCGCGAGATGGCGCTGCGCCCGGCCGGCGGCCAGTCGTTCTCCGGTGACTTCGTGGTCGCCGCCCGCACGAACGGCGGTCGCACGATGGAGGTCGTCCTCACGGACGTCTCCGGCAAGGGCATGGACGCCGGCTCCCGCGCCCTCCTCCTCTCCGGAGCCTTCGGCGGCCTCCTCGGTTCCCTCCCGCCCCACGCCTTCCTCCCCGCCGCCAACGGCTACCTCCTGCGCCAGGACTGGGACGAGGGCTTCGCGACGTCGATCCACCTCGTCCTGGACCTCGACTCGGGCGACTACGAGCTGTACTCGGCGGGCCACCCGCCGGGCCTCCAGCTCAGCGCGGGCAGTGGCCGCTGGGAGGAGAAGGCGGCGGAAGGCCCCCTCCTCGGCGTCTACGAGGGTGCTCAATTCGACCCGGTGAAGGGCTCGTTGCGCCCCGGCGACGTCCTGATGCTCTTCACGGACGGCCTGGTGGAGACCTCCGACCGCGACATCGTCGAAGGCATCGACAGGCTCACCGGCGAAGCCGACCGCTACGTCGCCGGCGGCTTCCAGGGCGCCGCCTGGCACCTCATCGAGGCGGTGGCCAAGGACGTCAACGACGACCGGGCCCTCCTTCTGGTCTGCCGCGAGGGTCCGACGGCGACGCCGTCCCGCTTCTGACGCCCCGACTTCCGTGTGATTGGCCGGATTTGGGCGGAGTAAGTTCACCGGTTCATAAGCGGCTGATACGCAACGCCCCGCATGAGACGCCCCAGTTGGTGGCACGATGCTCTGTGGAGAGCGAACCGAACGAGGATGTGTGATCAGTCGTGGCGATTTCACTGTCAGTGGTGGTGCTGTTGGCGGTCATCCTGGTGGTCATGGTCCGAGGAGGCAGCATCAAGGCCGGCCCCGCCATCATCGCCGTCCTCTTCGGCTTCTTCCTCGCCTCGACGGGGATGGCCCCGTCCATCAGCCGCTTCATGAACTCCCTGGCGGAGTCGATCGGCGCCATCAAGTTCTGAGAAACACGAGAGCCGGGCCGGAAGTCGAAACTTCCGGCCCGGCTCTCGTCGTGCACAGAGCGGGCGACGGGAATCGAACCCGCGTAGCCAGTTTGGAAGACTGGGGCTCTACCATTGAGCTACGCCCGCATACGTGATGCCGCAGGTCACAGAAGCCCGCAGCGCCTGATGCATAGTAGCCGCTGGACCCCCTCGCCGCACATCCCGTCTCCCGTGCCCCCGTGCGCCGGTGGAATGCGACGTGCGGACCGCGTCCGGGCATGTACCCTACGTGTCGCACCAGCACGGGGTATGGCGCAGCTTGGTAGCGCGTCCGCTTTGGGAGCGGAAGGCCGTGGGTTCAAATCCCGCTACCCCGACCAGCAAGCCGATCATCGCCGTGATCGGCTTTGGGGTGCCTCGGCGGCTGCGGTTACTATGCAGGCTGCACGCCCGTGTCTCTCACTCTCTGGAAGTCTCCGGGCGGCTACCGACCGGGCCGATTCGGGTCCCGGTGGAACCCCAAGAAGTCAGCCACCAAGGAGACCGAACCGTGAAGAGCGCCGTGGAGACCCTGAACCCGACTCGGGTTCGGCTCACTGTCGAGGTGCCCTTCGAGGAGCTCAAGGACAGCCTCGACGCGGCGTACAAGAAGATCAACCAGCAGGTCACGGTCAAGGGCTTCCGCAAGGGCAAGATCCCGGCCCGGGTCATCGACCAGCGCTTCGGCCGGGGTGCCGTCCTGGAGGAGGCCGTCAACGACGCCCTCCCGAAGTTCTACACCGACGCGGTCAACGAGGCCGAGCTGAGCGTCCTGGGCCAGCCCGAGGTCGACATCACGGAGCTGAAGGACGGCGAGACGCTGAACTTCACCGCCGAGGTCGACGTCCGCCCCGCCCTTGAGCTCCCCGAGGACTTCTCCTCCATCGAGGTCGAGGTCGACGCCGTCGAGGTCACCGACGAGGACATCGAGAAGTCGGTCGAGCAGCTCCGCGAGCGCTTCGCCTCGACCTCCCCGGTCGAGCGCGCCGCCGAGGACGGCGACGTCGTCACCGTCGACCTGGAGGCCAAGGTCGACGGCGAGGTGCTGGAGGACGGCATCGCGAACGGCGTCTCCTACACGATCGGCTCCGGCGAGCTGCTCGAAGGCATCGACGACGCCGTCAAGGGCCTGGAGGCCGGTGGCGAGGCCACCTTCACCTCCGAGCTGAAGGGCGGCACCGGCGCGGGCAAGGAGGCCGAGGTCACCGTCAAGGTCACCCAGGTCGCCGCCCGTGAACTCCCCGAGCTGGACGACGAGTTCGCGCAGCTCGCCTCCGAGTTCGACACGCTGGAGGAGCTGAAGGCGGACAGCCGCAAGCGCCTGGAGAACATGAAGCAGTACGACCAGGCCACGCAGGCGCAGGAGCGCGTCCTGGAGAAGCTCCTCGACATCGTCGAGGTGCCGGTGCCCGAGAACCTCCTCGAAGAGGAGATCAACACCCGCAAGCACAACCTGGAGCACCACCAGCTCCCGCAGATGGGCCTCGACCTCGACAAGTACCTGGAACTCCAGGGCAAGACCGCCGAGGAGTTCGACACCGAGACCCGTGACGCCGCGGTCAAGGGCATCAAGACCCAGTTCGTCCTCGACGAGCTGACCAAGCGCGAGAAGCTCTCCGTGAACCAGGAAGAGCTGACCGAGCACCTCATGCGCCGCGCCGCCTCCTCCGGCATGTCCCCCGACCAGTTCGCCCAGGCGGTCGTCGAGGGCAACCAGGTCCAGCTGCTCGTCGGCGAGGTCGCCCGGGGCAAGGCTCTGGCCCTGGTCGTCGAGTCCGCCACGGTGAAGGACACCAACGGCGAGGTCATCGACCTGGACGACGAGGACGAGGACGAGGCGGAGGCTGTCGAGGCCGCCGCCGAGACCGCGTCCGAGGACAAGGCCGACGAGAAGGCCGACGCCTGATCCGCAGCAAGCTGACGACGGACCCCGGGTTCTTTCGGACCCGGGGTCCGTTGTTCGTTTCCGGCCATCAAGTGCCGCTGGTCTACGCCCCCGGCGAACACTTCCCTTTGCGGGATTCCCCGAACGGACCCGCGCGTTAGGGTCCATGGATAAAGGGCCTGCGTTATCGGCTGAACAGCCGAAGGCCCCCGCAGGGAAACGTGAGACGGCCCGGCGCCGTCGTAAGACGAGCAGGTGGATACGTGACGAATCTGATGCCCTCCGCCGCAGGCGAGCCGTCTATCGGCGGTGGACTCGGCGACCATGTCTACAACCGACTGCTCAACGAGCGGATCATCTTCCTCGGCCAGCCGGTGGACGACGACATCGCGAACAAGATCACGGCGCAGCTGCTGCTCCTCGCGGCGGCCGACCCCGAGAAGGACATCAACCTCTACATCAACAGCCCCGGCGGCTCGATCACCGCGGGCATGGCGATCTACGACACGATGCAGTTCATCAAGAACGACGTGATGACGATCGCGATGGGCCTCGCCGCGTCCATGGGCCAGTTCCTGCTCAGCGCGGGCACCCCCGGCAAGCGCTTCGCGCTCCCGAACGCCGAGATCCTGATCCACCAGCCGTCCGCCGGCCTCGCCGGTTCGGCCTCGGACATCAAGATCCACGCCGAGCGCCTCCTGCACACCAAGAAGCGCATGGCCGAGCTGACCTCGCTGCACACCGGCCAGACGGTCGAGCAGATCACCCGCGACTCGGACCGCGACCGCTGGTTCGACGCCCACGAGGCCAAGGAGTACGGCCTCATCGACGACGTCATCGCCACGGCCGCCGGTATGCCGGGCGGCGGCGGCACCGGAGCGTAGCCCTCCGGGGGTTCGCCAGGGTCCGGGCCGGCCACCTGAGGAGGGCCGACCCGACGCCCGGGACCCGACGGGATCGGACGCCCCGAACCCACCAGGGGACGGGACCCTCGCGGGCACGGGACCCCGAAGGGCCGCGCACCTCCGCGGGGCTGGCCTCGAAAGGGCCGGAACCGCGAAGGGCCGGAACCCGGAAAGGGCCAGGACCCCGAAGGGGCCGTGTCCGGAAGGGACTTGACCCCGGGACCGGGTCCGGAAGGGCCGTGGCCCCCAGGGGCTCGGCCCGGACGGTCCCGGAGCCCCTAGGGGAACGCCCTCAGCGCCCCTGGAGCTCCCCGGCCTCCCCGGCGAGACCCGAAAGCCCCGACAGAGCCCTCAGGGGCCCTGGAAGGCCGTAGGGACCCGCAGGGGGCCGTGAGGCCGCCGGACCCGTACGACCCGTAGGTGAAGAGCCTCTCGGGGCCCACCGGTCCCGTACGACCCCCAGGGGCCCGTACGGCCGGCACCCCGTACGACCCGCCCCGGACCCCCGAACACGCCCCGCTCCTCATCGCCCCACCAGCCACCGCCCAGCACAGCTTCTTCAGGAGAACACCGTGAACAGCTTTCCCGGCAGCGGACTGTACGACCGGACCATGGCCGAGTACACCGGCCCGCAGGCCGAGTCCCGCTACGTGATCCCCCGCTTCGTCGAGCGCACCTCCCAGGGCATCCGCGAGTACGACCCGTACGCGAAGCTCTTCGAGGAGCGGGTCATCTTCCTCGGCGTGCAGGTCGACGACGCGTCCGCCAACGACGTCATGGCGCAGCTCCTGTGCCTGGAGTCGATGGACCCCGACCGGGACATCTCGGTCTACATCAACAGCCCCGGCGGCTCCTTCACCGCGCTGACCGCGATCTACGACACCATGCAGTTCGTGAAGCCGGACATCCAGACGGTCTGCATGGGCCAGGCGGCCTCCGCCGCCGCGATCCTGCTCGCCGCCGGCACCCCCGGCAAGCGCATGGCCCTGCCGAACGCCCGGGTCCTGATCCACCAGCCCTACAGCGAGACCGGCCGAGGCCAGGTCTCCGACCTGGAGATCGCGGCCAACGAAATCCTCCGGATGCGCGCGCAGCTGGAGGACATGCTGGCCAAGCACTCGACCACGCCGATCGAGAAGATCCGCGAGGACATCGAGCGCGACAAGATCCTGACCGCCGAGGACGCGCTCGCGTACGGCCTCGTGGACCAGATCATCTCCACCCGCAAGATGAACAACGCGTCCATCCGTTGACGCTCAGGCGAATCCGTCTGGAGCCCCTTGGCACGGTTTGACACGGTCCACGTCAAAGTGAACCGTGCCAAGGGGGGCCCGAACGGGGGGCCAGGCAAGGTACCGTCGATGTAAGGCAGCACCAGGAGCCGCTGGACTCGTAGCGTCCAGGCGTCTCCCATGGCGAAGGGGAAGCACACCGTGGCACGCATCGGTGACGGCGGCGATCTGCTCAAGTGCTCGTTCTGCGGCAAGAGCCAGAAGCAGGTCAAGAAGCTCATCGCAGGGCCTGGTGTGTACATCTGCGACGAGTGCATCGATCTCTGCAACGAGATCATCGAGGAGGAGCTCGCCGAGACGAGCGAGGTGCGCTGGGAGGAACTCCCCAAGCCCCGCGAGATCTACGAGTTCCTGGAGGGGTACGTCGTCGGCCAGGAGGCCGCGAAGAAGGCCCTCTCGGTAGCGGTGTACAACCACTACAAGCGCGTCCAGGCCGGTGAGAACGGCGGCGGCCAGGGCCGCGAGGACGCCATCGAGCTCGCGAAGTCCAACATCCTCCTGCTCGGCCCCACCGGCTCGGGCAAGACCCTCCTCGCCCAGACCCTCGCGCGCATGCTGAACGTCCCGTTCGCGATCGCCGACGCGACGGCGCTGACCGAGGCCGGGTACGTCGGCGAGGACGTCGAGAACATCCTGCTCAAGCTGATCCAGGCGGCGGACTACGACGTCAAGAAGGCCGAGACCGGGATCATCTACATCGACGAGATCGACAAGGTCGCCCGCAAGAGCGAGAACCCCTCGATCACGCGCGACGTCTCCGGTGAGGGCGTCCAGCAGGCCCTGCTGAAGATCCTGGAGGGGACGACCGCGTCGGTTCCCCCGCAGGGTGGCCGCAAACACCCGCACCAGGAGTTCATCCAGATCGACACGACGAACGTCCTGTTCATCGTGGGCGGCGCCTTCGCGGGCCTGGAGAAGATCATCGAGGCCAGGGCTGGCGCCAAGGGCATCGGCTTCGGCGCGACGATCCGCTCCAAGCGCGAGCTGGCGGCCAAGGACCAGTTCGAGGAGGTCATGCCGGAGGACCTCGTCAAGTTCGGCATGATCCCCGAGTTCATCGGCCGCCTCCCCGTCATCACCTCCGTGCACAACCTCGACCGCGAGGCCCTCCTCCAGATCCTCATCGAGCCCCGCAACGCGCTGGTCAAGCAGTACCAGCGCCTCTTCGAACTCGACGGCGTGGAGCTGGACTTCGAGCGCGAGGCCCTCGAAGCCATCGCCGACCAGGCGATCCTCCGCCAGACCGGCGCCCGAGGCCTGCGCGCCATCATGGAAGAGGTCCTCCAGGGCGTCATGTACGAGGTCCCGTCCCGCAAGGACGTCGCCCGCGTCGTCATCACCGCCGACGTCGTCCTCTCCAACGTCAACCCGACGCTGATCCCGAGGGATTCGCGCGGCGGGCGTGGGCCGGGGGAGCAGAAGTCGGCGTGAGCGTCTGACAGTTGCTGTGCCGAAGGGCCCCCGGAACCGAGTTCCGGGGGCCCTTCGGGCTGTGGGGCGCCGATGTCGCGTCCTCCTCCGCCGCCCCCGCCCGGCCCGTCCTGCGGGCAGACGGCGCGAACGCGAGGGAAGGCGCACGCCGCTCACCTCACACCTTGACGCGAACGTCCTTGCGCAGCTTGGTCGTGATGTCGATCGCGGTGGCCTTGTCGACGCTCTTCGTGTTGTCGCCGGGGGAGACCATGGCGACGGTGCTGTAGTCGGCCCAGATGCAGAACCAGTCCGTGGCGGTCTTCTTCGTCAGGCTGTTGACGCTGGTGGCGGCCTGGCACTTGGCGGCGGCGCCGTCGATGTCGACCTTCTCCGGCTGCCCTTCGAGGGTCGTCTTCGAGGCACCCGGAGCCGAACCGCCGGACGCGATCTTCGCGTTGTTCGCCTCGATCTGCGCGGTGATCGCGGCGAAGTACCTGTCGAGGGTCACCTCGGGGTCGGCTATCTCCCCGTACCCGCCCAGCATCGTCACCCCCCGGGAGGTCAACAGCTCGGCCTGGGGCGGCAGTTTGGCCGGGTCCGGGTTGCGCGGGTCGAAGTCCTCCCCGAAGTCGGCCGTGGACCACTGCCCGACGACCGCCTTGCCGTCCTTCACGCCGCTCATCTGGAGGTACTTGACGGTGTCCGCGTCGCTCGTCTCACCACCCTTGCCGACCCGCTTGTACTCGGTGGCGACCTTCGCGGGGGTGTCCAGCCGGTGCGCCCCGTCGTTCTCCAGCCCGCCCCCACCACCGCTGCCGACCACGACGTACGCGCCCACCGCGACGGCCACGACGACGGCCGCGATCCCGACGATCAGCCCGGCACGCTTCTTCTTCGCAGGCGCCGGCACGGGCGGCTGCTGCATCGGGGGAGCCCCGTAGGGGGCCTGCCCGTAAGGGGGTTGCCCGTAGGGGGCCTGGGGCGCCTGCACCTGCCCCATCGGCTGCGTCGGCTGCGTGTAGGGGTTGGCCTGCGGCTGCTGCCCGTACGGACCCGGCTGCCCATAGGGACCCGGCGAGCCGTACGGACCGGGCTGCTGCGGCTGACCGCCGTACGGCCCCGGCTGGTTGTTGCTCATCCCTGGGATCCCCTCCAGATGCCTCACGTGTTCCTGACATCCTGGCCCAGCCCCGGGCGACCCACGGCATCGGGGTCGGGGCCGCCACCGGACAATCGCGTTTCTGGACGACCCCCGGCCCCCGTAAACTGGGCCCGTGACCGAGAACTCTCAGCAGCGCCCAGAGCCCACCACCGACCTGCCGACCCAGTACGCGCCGGCCGAGGTAGAGGGGGCGCTGTACGAGCGCTGGGTAGAGCGCGGTTACTTCGAGGCGGACGCGGCGAGCGACAAGCCGCCGTACACGATCGTCATCCCCCCGCCGAACGTCACCGGTTCGCTGCACCTCGGCCACGCCTTCCAGCACACGCTGATGGACGCCCTGACCCGCCGCAAGCGCATGCAGGGCTTCGAGTCCCTGTGGCTGCCCGGTATGGACCACGCCGGTATCGCCACCCAGAACAAGGTCGAGCAGCAGCTCGCCGAGGAGGGCAAGTCCCGCCACGACCTGGGCCGCGAGGAGTTCACCTCCCGCGTCTGGCAGTGGAAGGACGAGTACGGCGGCAAGATCCTCGGCCAGATGCGCCGCCTCGGCGACGGCGTCGACTGGTCCCGCGAGCGCTTCACGATGGACGAGGGCCTCTCCAAGGCCGTCCAGACCATCTTCAAGCGCCTCTACGACGACGAGCTGATCTACCGCGCCGAGCGCATCATCAACTGGTGCCCGCGCTGTCTGACGGCCATCTCCGACATCGAGGTCGAGTACCAGGAGGACGCCGGCGAGCTGGTCTCCATCCGGTACGGCGAGGGCGAGGACAGCCTCGTCGTCGCGACGACCCGCGCGGAGACGATGCTCGGCGACACGGCCGTCGCCGTCCACCCCGACGACGAGCGGTACCGGCACCTCGTCGGCAAGCGGATCAAGCTCCCGCTGACCGACCGCACGATCCCGGTCGTCGCGGACACCCACGTCGACCCCGAGTTCGGCACCGGCGCCGTCAAGGTGACCCCGGCGCACGACCCGAACGACTTCGAGATCGGCCGTCGGCACGACCTGCCGAACATGACGATCATGGACGAGCACGGGATCATCACCGTCCACGGTCCCTTCCTCGGCCTCGACCGCTTCGAGGCGCGCTCGGCCGTCGTCGGCGCGCTCAAGGAACAGGGCCGGATCGTCGCCGAGAAGCGGCCGTACATGCACTCCGTGGGCCACTGCTCGCGCTGCAAGACGACCGTCGAGCCGCGCCTGTCCATGCAGTGGTGGGTCAAGGTCGCGCCCCTCGCGAAGGCCGCCGGGGACGCCGTCCGGGACGGCCGCGTCGCGATCCACCCCGAGGACATGTCGAAGCGGTACTTCGACTGGGTCGACAACATGCACGACTGGTGCATCTCGCGCCAGTTGTGGTGGGGCCACCGCATCCCGATCTGGTACGGCCCGGACGGCGAGGTCGTCTGCGTCGGCCCCGACGAGCAGCCGCCCACCGGCGAGGGCTGGACGCAGGACGCCGATGTCCTCGACACCTGGTTCTCCTCGGGCCTGTGGCCCTTCTCCACCCTCGGCTGGCCGGAGAAGACCCCGGACCTGGAGAAGTTCTACTCGACCGACGTCCTCCTCACCGGCCACGACATCATCTTCTTCTGGGTCGCCCGGATGATGATGTTCGGCCTCTACGCGATGGACGGCGAAGTCCCCTTCAAGACCATCGCGTTGACCGGTCTCGTCCGCGACGAGTTCGGCAAGAAGATGTCCAAGTCGAACCCCAACGCCGTCGACCCCCTGACCTGGATGGACAAGTACGGCTCCGACGCCGTCCGCTTCACCCTCGCCAAGGGCGCCAACCCCGGCGCGGACGTCCCGATCGGCGAGGACTGGGTCCAGGCGTCCCGCAACTTCACCAACAAGGTGTGGAACGCGACGCGCTTCGCCCTGATGAACGGCGCGACGGTCGAGGGTGAACTCCCGCCGGTGGAGGCCCTGTCGGCCACCGACCGCTGGATCCTCTCCCGCCTGAACAAGACGGTCGCCGAAGTCGACGCCTTCTACGACGACTTCCAGTTCGCCAAGCTCAGCGAGGCCCTCTACCACTTCGCGTGGGACGAGGTCTTCGACTGGTACGTCGAGCTGTCCAAGCCGACCTTCTTCGCGGGCGGCGACCAGGCCAAGGTCTCGGCCCGCGTCCTCGGCGAGGTCCTCGACGTCATGCTCCGCATCCTCCACCCGGTGATCCCGTTCGTCACGGACACCCTGTGGACGACGCTGACGGGCGGCGAGACCCTCGTCACCGCCGAGTGGCCCGCAGACTCGGGCTTCCGCGACGACGCCGCCGAGCAGGAGATCGCCCTCGTCCAGCAGGTCGTCACCGAAGTCCGCCGCTTCCGCAAGGAGCAGGGCCTCAAGGACGGCCAGAAGGTCCCGGCCCGCCTGGTCCTCGACGGCACGCCGCTCGCCGCGCACGAGGCCGCCATCCGCCAGCTCCTCCGCCTCCAGCCCGAGACGGACGAGTTCGCCGCGACGGCGACCCTCCCCGTGGCCGGCGCCTCGGTCGCCCTCGACCTCTCCGGCACGATCGACGTCGAGGCCGAGCGCAAGCGCCTGACCAAGGACCTCCAAGCCGCCGAGAAGGAGAAGGCCGAGGCCGAGAAGAAGCTCGGCAACGAAGCCTTCGTCGGCAAGGCCCCGGAGAACGTCGTCGCCAAGATCAAGGCCCGCCTGACGAAGGCGGACGAGGACATCGCGAGGATCACCACCCAGCTGGAGAACCTCCCGAAGGCGTGAACCACGACAGGGCCCCGGTGCTGCGGAAGCACCGGGGCCCTGGTGTATCCCGGGGAGCGGGTGGCTCCGCAGTGCCGGTGACTTGAGGTTCCTTAGGGGCGCGGGGAACTGCGCGAGCAACCACGACGCGCCCGCACCCGCCGTTCACCGCACTGGGCGATACGCCCCGGACCCACCCGATGTCGGCGGCGCTCCGTAGACTGGCTCTCGTGACACAAAGCGACCCGTTCGACGAGATCATCGCCGCCGAGACCGACCGCGACCCCGACCTCGCGGTCATCGAGGCGGGGAGCCGGACGCTCCGGACCCAGGGCGCAGGGCAAGCCGAGGACGTCCCGAGCCGCCCGGCCGACCCCGAGGTGGACGCCGCGCTGCGCACCGTCGAGTCGGAGCTGGCGACGCGCTGGGGCGAGACGAAGCTGGAGCCGTCGGTCAAGCGGATCGCCGCGCTGATGGACGTCCTGGGCGAACCCCAGAACTCCTACCCGGCGATCCACATCACCGGCACCAACGGCAAGACGTCCACGGCGAGGATGATCGAGTCCCTCCTCGGCGCCTTCGAACTGCGCACCGGCCGCTACACCTCCCCCCACGTCCAGTCGATCACCGAACGCATCAGCCTCGACGGCGCCCCCATCTCCGCGGAGCGCTTCGTCGAGACGTACGAGGACATCAAGCCCTACGTCGAGATGGTCGACGCGAAGGAGGACTTCCGCCTCTCCTTCTTCGAGGTCCTGACGGGCATGGCGTACGCGGCGTTCGCGGACGCCCCGGTGGACGTCGCGGTCGTCGAGGTCGGCATGGGCGGCACCTGGGACGCGACGAACGTGATCGAGGCGGACGTCGCCGTGATCACCCCCATTTCCCTGGACCACACGGACCGCCTCGGCTCCACCCCCGCGGAGATCGCGGTGGAGAAGGGCGGGGTCATCAAGCAGGACGCGACGGTGATCCTCTCCCAGCAGCCGGTCGACGCCGCGCAGGTCCTGCTGAAGCGCGCGGTCGAGGTCGACGCGACGGTCGCGCGCGAGGGCCTGGAGTTCGGGGTCGTCGAGCGACAGGTCGCCGTCGGCGGCCAACTGCTGACCCTGCGCGGCCTCGGCGGCGAGTACCCCGAGGTGTTCCTCCCGCTGCACGGCGCCCACCAGGCGCACAACGCTGCGGTGGCGCTGGCCGCGGTGGAGGCGTTCTTCGGCGTCGGCGCGGCCCGCGCGGAACCCCTCGACCTCGACGTCGTCCGCAAGGCGTTCGCCAAGGTCACCTCGCCGGGCCGCCTGGAGATCGTCCGGCGCTCCCCGACGGTCGTCCTGGACGCCGCGCACAACCCGGCGGGCGCGCAGGTCACCGCCGACGCGATCAGCGAGGTGTTCGACTTCAGCCGGCTGATCGGGGTCGTCGGCGCGAGCGGCGACAAGGACGTCCGGGGCCTCCTTGAGGCGTTCGAGCCGATCTTCGCGGAGATCGTCGTCACGCAGAACTCGACGGCGCGGGCGATGGACGCGGACGAGCTGGCCGCCGTCGCCGTCGAGGTCTTCGGCGAGGACCGCGTCCAGGTCGAGCCCCGTCTCCCCGACGCCCTTGAGGCCGCGATCACCCTGGCCGAGGAGGACGGCGAGTTCTCCGGCGCCGGCGTCCTCGTCACCGGCTCCGTCATCACCGTGGGCGAGGCCCGCGTGCTCCTGGGAGGGCGCTGAGGATGCGCACGCTGTGTTCGTCGACATTGATCGGTGAATTCTTTGTCATCGGTTTCGCCGGCCTGGTGGCGATGAAGGACCCGGACCTGTCGATGGGGACGGTCTGGACGGTGTGCGGCGTGCTGATGGGGCTGAGTGTCCTGCTGTGCGGCGTCGTCACCCGGCCCGGCGGGATCGCGCTCGGCTGGGCCCTTCAGATCGCGCTGATCCTGTCCGGCGTCTTCGTCCCGCTGATGTTCTTCATGGGCGCGGTCTTCGCGGCGCTGTGGTGGGCGTCGGTGCAC
This sequence comes from Streptomyces sp. S6, assembly GCF_054880855.1. Classification (NCBI taxonomy): domain Bacteria; kingdom Bacillati; phylum Actinomycetota; class Actinomycetes; order Kitasatosporales; family Streptomycetaceae; genus Streptomyces; species Streptomyces sp. S6. The sequence continues at coordinate 40,169 of NZ_JBTYMC010000007.1, forward strand.
TACGGCCGGAAGGTCGACGAGGCGAAGGCGAGGTTCGCCGCGCAGGCGGCGGCCTCCACTACACCTGACGCTGCGTGACGGCGGTACCGACACGCCCTGTAACCTCGTGGCACCGCACATCAGCAGCGAAGGAGCTTCCCAGTGAGCCAGCGCACCCTCGTCCTCCTCAAGCCCGACGCCGTCCGTCGTGGCCTGACCGGCGAGATCATCGGCCGTATCGAGCGCAAGGCGGACTGGCGGATCACCGCGCTGGAGCTGCGGACGCTGGGCCGGGACATCCTGGAGCAGCACTACGCGGAGCACGTGGGCCGGCCGTTCTACGAGCCGCTGATGGAGTTCATGGCGTCCGGCCCGGTCGTCGCGCTGATCGTCGAGGGTGAGCGGGTCATCGAGGGCGTGCGGCAGCTGGCCGGTCCGACGGACCCGATCGCCGCGGCGCCGGGCTCGATCCGGGGTGACTTCGGGGTCATCGTCCGGGAGAACCTGATCCACGCCTCGGACTCGGAGGAGTCGGCGGAGCGCGAGGTCAAGCTGTTCTTCCCGGGGCGCGACTGACCGTCGTCCAGGGCCGTCCATGAACCTTTAGGGAGTTTTCGTGGACGTTTTTGACGGAGAGTCAGCTCGCCTGTTCGACAGTTCGGGGACGGCCGTACATTTTCGGCCGTCCTTCGGCATATGCGGTGCCGATCGGGGGAACGCGTGCCTCCGATGGACCGTCTCCACAAGCGAGGCGGGTCGGCACGTGCTGACAATGGCGAAGACCCTCGCGCGGTGTCCGTGATGGCGCGTCTACGATGTAATCCTTCACGTCACCGCACCCACTTCGCCGTCCTGAAAAGCCCTCAAAAGCTTGTGGGAAGGCCAGACGAATCCTGATGGGGAACTCAATGTCGTTCATCGGCCGTGACATGGCTGTCGACCTCGGGACCGCCAACACGCTGGTGTACGTCAGGGGTCGCGGGATCGTCCTCAACGAGCCGTCAGTGGTCGCGATCAACACCAACACCGGTGGCATCCTCGCGGTCGGCTCCGAGGCGAAGAAGATGATCGGCCGCACGCCCGGCAACATCGTCGCCGTGCGCCCGCTCAAGGACGGCGTGATCGCCGACTTCGAGATCACCGAGCGGATGCTGCGCTACTTCATCCTGAAGATCCACAAGCGCCGCTATCTCGCCCGGCCCCGCGTCGTCGTGTGCGTGCCCAGCGGTATCACCGGCGTCGAGCGCCGCGCCGTCATCGAGGCGTCGACGCAGGCGGGCGCCCGCCAGGTGCACATCATCGAGGAGCCCATGGCCGCCGCCATCGGCTCGGGCCTGCCGGTCCACGAGGCGACCGGCAACATGGTCGTCGACATCGGCGGCGGCACCACCGAGGTCGCCGTCATCTCCCTCGGCGGCATCGTCACCGCCCAGTCCATCCGCGTCGCCGGCGACGAGCTGGACAACGCGATCATCCAGCACATCAAGAAGGAGTACTCCCTCCTCCTCGGTGAGCGCACGGCCGAGCAGATCAAGATCACGATCGGTTCGGCGTACGACCTCGACGACGACGAGCACACCGAGATCCGCGGCCGTGACCTTGTCTCCGGGCTGCCCAAGACGGTCGTCATCTCGGCCGCCGAGGTCCGCAAGGCGATCGAGGAACCGGTCAACGCGATCGTCGACGCCGTGAAGACGACCCTCGACAAGTGCCCGCCCGAGCTGTCCGGCGACATCATGGACCGAGGCATCGTCCTCACCGGCGGCGGCGCCCTGCTGCGCGGCCTCGACGAGCGGCTCCGCCGGGAGACCGGCATGCCGATCCACATCGCCGAGGACCCGCTCGACAGCGTCGCGCTCGGCTCCGGCAAGTGCGTCGAGGAGTTCGAGGCGCTCCAGCAGGTGCTGGACGCAGCCCCGCGCAGATGACGTAACGCTTCGATTCCGCCGTACGAGACGATCCCTTCTCGTGCGGCGGATCGTTGATATAGAGGCATAAGCTCCCCCAAAGACCCCTGTTCCCGAGTGACTTCGCGGCAGGGCTTCCCGAATTTCTACGCATCACTACGAGGAAGGCACGGCCGCCGCACGTGAGGGACACACGAGAGAGCCGGCTGCTCCTGGTACTCCTGGTCGCCGTCTCGTTCGCGCTGATCACGGTCGACATCCGAGGGGGTGAGGACTCCCCGGTCGACGGCGCCCGGCAGGCCGCCGCGACGGTCTTCGGCCCCATCGAGAACGGCATGGCCTCCGCGGTCGACCCCATCGGCAACGCCGTCTCGGCCGTACGCGACTCCGGCAAGCGCCACGACCGGCTCGCGGCCCTGGAGAAGGAGAACGCCGCCCTCAAGGCCAAGCTCGGCAGCGACGACCGCAACCGCAGCCGCCTCACGCAGCTCGACCGGATGCTGAAGATCGCCGGCGAGGGCCAGTACGGCATCAAGGGCGCGCAGGTCATCGCCATAGGAGCGGCCCAGGGCTTCTCCTGGACGATCACCATCGACGTCGGCGCGCGCGACGGCATCCAGCGCGACATGACGGTCCTGAACGGCGACGGTCTGGTCGGGCGGGTGACGACGGTCGGCCCGAACTCCTCGACCGTGCTGCTCGCCAGCGACCCCGACTTCACCGTCGGCACCCGCATGGAGGCCGGCGACGAACTCGGGTTCGCGTCGGGGCAGGGGGACCGGCCGCTGCGCGTCGAACTCCTCAACGGCAAGGCCGAGGTGAAGAAGGGCGACCGGCTGGTGACCTTCGGCTCCCAGGCCGACAAGCCGTTCGTGCCGGGCGTGCCGGTCGGCATCGTCTCCCGGGTCGACCCCTCCGGCGGCGACCTGACGCGGACGCTGTACGTCACGCCGTACGTCAGCTTCACGAAGCTCGACATCGTCGGGGTCGTCGTCGAGGCCCCCAAGAAGGACCCGCGTGACACGGTCCTCCCGAGCAAGCCGAAGCCCGTCCCCACGCCGACCGTCACCGTGACGGTCACCCCGGGCGCGACGGCACCGGACCAAGGCCGGCGCAGCGGCCAGCAGCAAGAGCAGTAGGAGCTGACACTTTTCATGCGCGTCAACCGCATTCTGCTCTCCGCGACCCTCGTCGTCGTGGCCCTGGTCGTCCAGGTCAGCGTGCTGGCCCGGCTCCACCTCCCCGGCGCGGTCCCCGACCTCCTGCTCCTGACGGTCCTCGGCCTCGCGATGGTCTACGGGCACACCAGCGGGGCCCTGATCGGGTTCGGCGCGGGTCTGTTGGCCGACCTCGCCCCGCCCGCCGACCACGCCGCCGGGCGGTACGCCCTCGTCCTCAGCGTCATCGGGTACGCGGCCGGGCTGATCAAACCCGAGACCGGGCGGCTGAAGTCGGCCACGGCTCCGATGCTGGTGGTCGTCGCGTCGGCGATCGGGTCGACGCTGCTGTACGCGATGGTCGGGGCGCTGGTCGGGGACACCGCCGCACGGCATGTCGGGCTCGGGGGGCTGCTGTTCAGCGCCGCCCTGTACGACCTGCTGCTCGCGCCCTTCGTCGTGCCCGCCGTGATGTTCCTGGCGCGGCGGGCCGACAACGATCCGCTGGCCGAGGCCGGTTCGGCTGCCAAAGCGCGGGACGTGTCCGCCGGGTGGCTGTCGTCGGGGACCGGGCTGCGGATCGGGGGGCAGCGGGGGAGCGGGCTGAAGATGAAGGCGGCGAAGAGGTCCGCCGCGCGGACGGGGCGGATCAAAGGGGTGAAGAGGCTTTGAGGACGGGGGAGTCGGGCGAGGCGGCCGGGGCTGTGGATTCGGCGGCCGGGATTTCTGCGCGAGGTTCACTCGCAGGGGTGAACGGCGGGGGAACGCGGGCGGGTGGCCCGGCCGTTCATGAGGCGTACGGACATTCGATTCAGAGCGGGGCGGTTCAGGGCATGCCGGTTCAGCGAGCGGGGAGGGGGAGGCAGTGACGAACATCCCGGAGACCGGGCGGACACCCAGGGTCCAGACGCGGCTCGTGGTGATCCAGATCCTGGTCCTCTCGCTGCTCGGGACGCTCGGCGGGCGCCTGTGGTACCTCCAGATCCGGGAGGGCGACGAGTACGCGAAGGAAGCGTCCGGCAACCACGTCCAGCAGGTCGTGGAACCGGCGGTGCGCGGCTCGATCCTGGACGCGCGAGGCGTGCCCCTCGCGGACAACGAGACCCGGCTCGTGGTCTCCGCGTCCCGTACGGAACTGCTGAAGCAGAAGGACGACGGCAAGGCGGTCCTCACCAAACTCGCGGGCGTGCTCGGCATGACCCCCGAGGAGGTCCGGCAGAAGGTCCGCCTCTGCGACGCCAAGACCCCCCAGCCCTGCTGGAACGGCTCGCCCTACCAGCCCATCCCGATCACCGACGAGGCGACACCGAAGCAGGCCCTCCAGATCCGCGAGCGCGCCGAGGACTTCCCCGGCATCACCGCCGAGCCGGAAGCGGTCCGCCGCTACCCCGGCCCCGGCCAGTCGAACACCGCGCAGGTCCTCGGCTACCTCTCGCCGGTGACGGACGACGAGATCCAGCAGGCCAAGGACAGCGACTCGCCCTACCTGCGCTCGGACCAGGTCGGCCGCTCGGGACTTGAGCGGGAGTACGACAAGGAACTGCGCGGCAAGGCCGGCGTCACGCGCTACGAGGTGGACAACCTCGGCCGCGTCATCGGCCAGGCCGAGGCGACCCCGGCACAGCCCGGCGCCAACCTCGTCACCAGCATCGACGCCCGGGTCCAGCGCGTCGCGGAGTTCGAGCTGAACGACGCGATGAAAGAGGCCCGCAAGCAGTGGGACCGCAACACCAACGAGAAGTACAAGGCGGACTCCGGCGCCGTCGTCGTGATGGAGGCCAAGACCGGCCGCATCGTCGCGATGGCCTCGAACCCGACGTACGACCCGAACGCGTGGGTCGGCGGGATCTCCGCCAAGGACTACAAGTCGCTCACCGGCAAGGACTCCAACTACCCGCTGCTGAACCGCGCCATACAGGGTCAGTCGGCACCGGGCTCCACCTTCAAGGTGATCTCCACGGCGGCGGCGGTGGAGGCGGGCTACGAGTTCAACGGCCGCTACCCCTGCACGAGTTCGTACTCGGTCGGCGGGCAGGTCTTCAAGAACTTCGAGTCGGAGAACTTCGGCCCGATCAGCCTCGGCCGCGCTCTTGAGGTCTCCTGCGACACCGTCTTCTACGGCCTCGCGCACAACGAGTGGCAGAAGGACGGCGGCATCAAGCCGAAGAAGAACCCCGGCGACTACTTCTTCAAGGCCGCCCACCAGTTCGGCCTCGGCAAGGAGACCGGCATCGACCTGCCGAACGAGGTCACCGGCCGCGTCCCCGACCGCCAGTGGAAGCAGAACTACTGGAAGGCCAACAAGGACGCCTGGTGCAAGCAGGGCAAGAAGGGCGGCACGTACGTCGAGCAGATCGCGTACGAGAACTGCCTCGAAGGCAACCAGATGCGCGCCGGTGACGAGATCAACTACTCCATCGGCCAGGGCGACACCCTCGTCACCCCGATCCAGATGGCGACGATCTACGCGGCGATCTCCAACGGCGGCACGCTCTACAACCCGACCGTCGGCAAGGCCGTCATCAGCCCCGACGGCAAGACGACCACCGCGATCGAGCCCAAGTCCCACGGCAAGCTGCCCATAAGCCAGGCCACCCTGTCCCAGATGGACAAGGCCCTCGCCGGCGTAGCCACCGAAGGCACCGCCGCCTGGCGCTTCGCCCAGGTCGGCTGGCCCCAGGCCAAGATCCCCATGCACGCGAAGACCGGTACCGCCGAGGTCTACGGCAAGCAGACGACGTCCTGGTTCGCGACCTACACCAAGGACTACGCGATCGTCATGACGATCTCCCAGGGCGGCACCGGCTCCGGCGCCTCGGGCCCGGCGGTCCGCAACATCTACGACGCGCTGTACGGCGTAGCGGACGACGGCACGATCACCCCCAAGAACGCCCTGCTCCCGACCCCGCAAAAGACCCTCCCGAAGATCCAGCCCGACGGCACGATCACGTCCCCGAAGGTCCCCAGGGACCCCGCAAAGGACCAGCGAGCAAGCCAGACGGCCCCGGCAAAGCAGGACGGCACACTGCCGCCGGGTACGACCCCGACGAACACGGGGGGCAACCAGGACACGCGGAGGAAATCGCGTCGCAGGAAATACGGGCCTGAGGGCAACGGACCTCAGGGGCGCGGGGCTGTATCTGATAGCGGCTCCGCCGCGGGGCGCGACCAGCCACGACGAAGCCGCACCCGCCAGACCACCGATCGAGGCACTTACGGGCTGCGATCCTTCCTCCGCCATCCCCGAGGGGAAGCCAAATGACGGGCAACACCTTCTCGGTCTCGGGCTACGGCCCGGACCGCGCGGGCTGGACCAGACTCCTCGCCCGCGACTCGCTCGCAAGACGCCTCGACTGGCCGATACTGCTCTCCGCCCTGGTGCTCTCCTGCATCGGCTCCCTCCTGGTCTTCTCCGCGACGCGAAACCGCACGGAGATCAACCAGGGCGACCAGTACTACTTCCTCCTGCGCCACCTCATGAACACCGGCATCGGCTTCGCCATGATGATGGGCACGGTCTGGCTCGGCCACCGCACCCTGCGCAACGCGGTCCCGATCCTCTACGGCCTCTCGGTGTTCGGCATCCTCCTCGTCCTCACCCCCCTCGGCTCCACGGTCAACGGCGCCCACTCCTGGATCGTCCTCGGCGGCGGCTTCTCCCTCCAGCCCTCGGAGTTCGTGAAGATCACGATCATCCTCGGCATGGCGATGCTGCTCGCGGCGCGAGTGGACGCGGGCGACAAGCCGTACCCCGACCACCGCACGGTCCTCCAGGCCCTGGCCCTCGCGTCGGTCCCGATGCTGATCGTCATGCTGATGCCGGACCTCGGTTCGGTCATGGTGATGGTGACGATCGTCCTCGGCGTCCTCCTCGCCTCCGGTGCCTCGAACCGCTGGGTCCTCGGCCTCCTCGGCGCGGGCGGCGCCGGCGCGCTCGCGGTCTGGCAGCTGGGGATCCTGGACGAGTACCAGATCGCGCGGTTCGCGGCGTTCGCCAACCCGGAGCTGGACCCGGCGGGCGTCGGCTACAACACCAACCAGGCACGGATCGCGATCGGCTCGGGCGGCCTCACCGGCTCGGGCCTCTTCCACGGCTCGCAGACGACCGGCCAGTTCGTGCCGGAGCAGCAGACGGACTTCGTGTTCACCGTGGCCGGCGAGGAGCTGGGCTTCGTGGGCGCGGGCCTGATCATCCTGCTGCTCGGGGTGGTCCTCTGGCGGGCCTGCAAGATCGCCCGGGAGACGACGGAGCTGTACGGGACGATCGTGGCCGCCGGGATCGTCGCGTGGTTCGCGTTCCAGGCGTTCGAGAACATCGGGATGACGCTCGGCATCATGCCGGTGACCGGTCTGCCGCTGCCGTTCGTGTCGTACGGGGGGTCGTCGATGTTCGCGGTGTGGGTGGCGGTGGGGCTGTTGCAGTCGATCAAGGTGCAGAGACCGATGTCGGCGTGAGGGGGTGGCCGTCGGGCGGCCGGTCGGGTGCTTATCCGGCAGTTCGTCGGGAATTCACCCTTCCTTTCCCTCTGCCGCTTTGCCCCGACTGCCACTAGATTCAACTCATGGCGGAGACGAAACGCGAGATCGAGCGCAAGTACGAATCCGACGAGAGCGGGCTTCCGGACCTGACCGGTGTCGCCGGGATCGAGAGCGTGGTCGACAAGGGTGTGGCGGAGCTGGACGCCGTCTACTACGACACCCTGGACGAACGGCTGGCGGCGGCCTCCATCACCCTGCGGCGCCGGACCGGGGGATCGGACGCCGGGTGGCATCTGAAGCTCCCGGTGGGTCCTGGGGTGCGGGACGAGGTGCGGGCACCCCTCTCACCAAGTCTGCCGCGCAGCCTCGCGGGGCTGGTCAGAGCGCGGGTGCGAGGTGCCGAACTGGTCCCCGTGATGCGGTTGCGGTCCGCGCGGGACGTGCGGGAACTGGTCGACGGTGAGGGCCGGCTGCTCGCCGAGGTGAGTGTGGACGCGGTCCGGGCCGAGCGGCTCAGTGGGGGCGACGGCTCCGTCCAGTGGTCCGAGATCGAGGTGGAACTCGCCGACGGGGGCGACCCTGCGCTCCTCGACCAGATCGAGAAACGGCTCCGCAAGGCCGGGGTGCGCCGCTCGTCGTCGGAGTCGAAACTGGCGCGGGCACTGGCGGAGACGGCGCCGAAGAAGGGGAAGCCCAAGGGCGGCAAGGGGAAACAGGGCAAGTCCAAGAAGGCCGCCGACGAAACCCCGGCCGGCCCCGCGGCCTCCGTGCTCCCCGGCACCGCCGCCCACCACGTCCTCGCCTACCTCCGTGCCCAGCGTGACGCCATCGTCAGCCTCGACCCCGCTGTCCGGCAGGACGAGTTCGACTCGGTGCACCGGATGCGGGTGGCCACGCGGCGGACGCGCAGCGCGTTCAAGTCGTTCGGCAAGGTGCTGGACCGCGAGGTCACCGACCCCATCGGCGAGGAGCTGAAGTGGCTCGCGGGGGAGCTCGGCGTCGACCGGGACCGGGAGGTCCTCACCGAGCGGGTCACGGCGGCGCTGGACAAGCTGCCGAGGCACCTCGTCGTCGGCCCCGTCCGCACCCGCGTCCGCACCTGGTCGCACGCCCGCCGGGGCGGATCGAGGCGCCGGCTCATCGCCGTCCTCGACGGGAAGCGGTACCTCGCGCTGCTGGACGCGCTCGACGCGCTGGTCGCGGAGCCTCCCCTGCTGGAGGCGGCGGCCGGGACGCCGGAGAAGGTGATCGCCAAGGCCGTCCGCAAGGACTTCGCGAAGGTCGCCGCGCTGATCGAGGAGGCGCTCGCGCAGCCGTCGTCCGGACCCGAGCGGGACCTCGCGCTGCACGAGGCGCGCAAGAAGGCGAAGCGGACGAGATACTCCGCCGAGGCCGCCGAACCAGCGCTCGGGGACCCGGCGACCGCGCTGGTCAAGGCAGCCAAGTCCCTCCAGAACCTCCTCGGCGACCACCAGGACAGCGTCATGGCCCGCGAGGCGCTGCGCGACATCGCCCGCCAGGCGCACGCGGCGGGGGAGAGCGGCTTCACGTACGGGCTGCTGTACGGCCGTGAGGAGCGCAGGTCGGTCGACGACGAGGCGGAGCTGCCGGGGCTGTGGGAGTCGGTGAAGGGCGGGACGGGGGTCTGAGCGGACGGGGGAGACCCTCCGGTCGCGTTAGGCTGGGTGGTCACCCCTGTCGTTCTTGTTTTTCTCCCGCACACGAAAGTTCGCGCGATGTCTGTCGAGTCGGTGTTCCCGCAGCTCGAAGCACTGCTCCCGCATGTGCAGAAGCCGATCCAGTACGTGGGCGGCGAGCTGAACTCCACCGTCAAGCCCTGGGACAGCAGTGACGTCCGCTGGGCCCTGATGTACCCCGACGCCTACGAGGTCGGGCTGCCCAACCAGGGCGTCATGATCCTGTACGAGGTGCTGAACGAACGGGAGGGCGTCCTCGCCGAGCGCACGTACAGCGTGTGGCCGGACCTGGAGGCGCTGATGCGGGAGCACGGCGTCCCTCAGTTCACCGTCGACTCGCACCGCCCGGTGAAGGCGTTCGACGTGTTCGGGCTCTCCTTCTCCACCGAGCTGGGCTACACCAACATGCTCGCGGCCCTCGACCTCGCGGGCATCCCGCTGGAGGCGAAGGAGCGCGGCCTGGACGACCCGATCGTCCTCGCCGGCGGGCACGCCGCGTTCAACCCCGAGCCGATCGCCGACTTCATCGACGCGGCCGTCATCGGGGACGGCGAGCAGGCGGTCCTCGACATCACCGACATCGTCCGCGCGTGGAAGGCGGAGGGACGCCCCGGCGGCCGTGAGGAGGTGCTGTTCCGGCTCTCCAGGACCGGCAACGTGTACATCCCCCGGTTCTACGACGTGGAGTACCTCGCGGACGGCCGGATCGCCCGCGTCGTCCCGAACCGCAGCGGCGTGCCGTGGCGGGTGTCGAAGCACACCGTCATGGACCTCGACGAGTGGCCCTACCCGAAGCAGCCGCTGGTGCCGCTCGCGGAGACGGTGCACGAGCGGATGTCCGTCGAGATCTTCCGGGGCTGCACGCGCGGCTGCCGGTTCTGCCAGGCCGGGATGATCACGCGGCCGGTGCGGGAGCGGTCGATCACCGGGATCGGCGAGATGGTCGAGAAGGGCCTGAAGGCGACCGGCTTCGAGGAGGTCGGCCTGCTGTCGCTGTCCTCCGCCGACCACAGCGAGATCGGCGAGATCGCCAAGGGCCTCGCCGACCGCTACACCGAGGACAAGATCGGCCTCTCCCTGCCCTCGACCCGCGTGGACGCGTTCAACGTCGACCTCGCCAACGAGCTGACCCGCAACGGCCGCCGCTCCGGCCTCACCTTCGCCCCCGAGGGCGGGTCCGAGCGGATGCGCAAGGTCATCAACAAGATGGTCTCCGAGGACGACCTCATCCGCACCGTCGCCACCGCGTACGGCAACGGCTGGCGGCAGGTGAAGCTGTACTTCATGTGCGGCCTGCCCACCGAGACCGACGACGACGTCCTCCAGATCGCCGACATGGCCGCGAACGTCATCGCCAAGGGCCGCGAGGTCTCCGGCGCCGGTGACATCCGCTGCACCGTCTCCATCGGCGGCTTCGTCCCCAAGCCCCACACCCCCTTCCAGTGGGCCCCCCAGCTCTCCGCCGAGGAGACCGACGCCCGCCTCGGCAAACTCCGCGACAAGATCCGCGGCGACAAGAAGTACGGCCGCTCCATCGGCTTCCGCTACCACGACGGCAAGCCGGGCATCGTCGAGGGCCTGCTCTCCCGGGGCGACCGCCGCATCGGCTCCGTCATCCGCGCGGTCTACGAGGACGGCGGCCGCTTCGACGGCTGGCGCGAGCACTTCTCCTACGACCGCTGGATGACCTGCGCCGCCAAGTCCCTCGCAGCCTTCGACCTCGACGTCGACTGGTACACCACCCGCGAGCGCACCTACGAGGAAGTCCTCCCCTGGGACCACCTCGACTCCGGCCTCGACAAGGACTGGCTCTGGGAGGACTGGCAGGACGCCCTCGACGAGACCGAGGTCGAGGACTGCCGGTGGACGCCGTGCTTCGACTGTGGGGTGTGTCCTGCGATGGACACGCACATTCAGGTGGGGCCGACGGGGAAGAAGCTGTTGCCGTTGAGCGTCGTCAACAAGTAAGTAGGAGGGCGGGCCCTTCCCGGTGGGGGAGGGCCCGTTCGTGTAAGCGGTTCCTGGGGAGGGCCTGCGTTCGATGAGTCGTCGTTCCGGATCGCTCGGTGTCTGGGCCGAGATGCAGCGTCAGCAGCAGCGCCAGGCGGAAGCCGCCGCCCGGCAGCACAGGGAGTGGGAACGGCAGGAGCGCGCCAGGCAGCGGCAGGCCGCCCAGGACCACAAGGCGTACCGGCAGGCGGAGGCCGCGCGGCGCACCCAGGAGCTGGAGGACAGGGTGACCGCGCTCCAGGGACTGCTGGCCGCCGGCTGCCTGGCACCGGTGTTCAGGGCCGACTCGCTCAGCCGGACCGAGGAGCTGCCACCGTTCGATCCGGGAGCCCTGGGACGGCCCGTCGAGATGCCGCATCCCGGCCAGTACCCGGCACAGGGCGGCGGCTGGACGGCGAGTTCACGGGAACGCGCGCAGGCCGAGGCCCGCGCCCGCTTCGAGCAGGCGTGGCACGCGGCCCAGACGGCCGAGGCCCAGCGCCGACAGCAACTGGACGCCTACCAGCGGGAGTACGAGCAGTGGGCGCGGGAGCAGCGGGCGGAGACCCGGCGGTACAACGAGGGCGTCGCCGCGGTGCTCCGGGCCGTCGAGCGGGCAGAGCCGGACGCCGTCGTCGAGTACTTCACCGCCGCGCTCTACGCGTCGCAAGGATGGCCCGACGGCTTCCCCCGCCGGCTCACGGCGGCCTACGACCCGGCCGCCCGGGAACTCGTCCTGGACTGGGAACTGCCCGGCTACGACGTCGTCCCCGAGGCGAAGTCGGTGCGGTACGCGCCGGGTGAGGACCGGGAGAAGGAGACCGCGCGCCCGGTGGGACAGCGGCGGACGCTGTACCGGGAAGTGGTGGCGCAGTGCGCGCTGCTCGTCCTGCACGAGCTGTATGCCGCCGACACGTTCGGCGTGCTGGAGTCCGTCGTCCTCAACGGCATCGTCGAGGGGGCCGACCCCGCGACCGGCCGTCCGGCCAGGCTTCCGCTGGTCACGCTCCGGGCGGCGCGGCGGGTGTTCACCGGACTGCTTCTGGCCCAGGTGGACGCGGTCAGCTGTCTGACGGAGGGGCTGCGCGGACAGCTCTCCGCCCGGCCCGACCAACTGACCGCCGTACGGACGGGACGCCGCCCGGAGGACGTCGGGAACCGTGTGGTGACCCACGCGGACGGCGGGGTGGCCGGTGAGGAACCCGACCTGTACACGATGGACCCGATCGCTTTCGAGGGCCTCGTCGCCGAATTGTTCCGGGCGATGGGGATGCGGGCGGTGACCACCCAGTGGTCGGGGGACGGCGGGGTCGACGTCGATGCGACGGATCCGACGCCGATCCGGGGCGGGAAGATCGTCGTGCAGGTGAAGCGGTACCGCAACACCGTGCCGCCGACGGCCGTGCGGGATCTGTACGGCACGGTCCAGGGGGCGGGCGCCAACAAGGGCGTGCTGGTGACGACGTCGTCGTTCGGGCCCGGTTCGCGGGACTTCGCCGCCGGGAAGCCGCTGGAGCTGATCTCCGGCCCCGAACTCGTCGACCTCCTCCACCGGCACGGTCTGCGCGGACGACTGGGCGACGGCGAGGCGCGGCCCGAACCGGGCGACGGACACAGCGTGCTGGGCATGTCCTGGACCGGGACGGTCGCGCTGGACGTGTGCGCGCTGGTGTGCAGGGGCGGGCGGGTCCTCGGCGACGAGTACTTCGTGTTCTTCAACAACCCCGGGACACCGGACGGTTCGGTTCGGGCGGTGCCCCCGACCTCTCCGGACAAAGCCGCGCTGAGGGTCGACTTCGACGCGCTGCCCGCAGGCGCCGACCGGCTCGTCCTGGTCGCCGCCGTCGACCCCGAGGCCGATCCGCACGCCGACCTCACCGGTTTCACCGACGCCCGCATCCGCCTCCTCGACTCCACGGCGGCCGAACTCGGCGTCCTCGAAGTCTCCGACGGCCGCTCCGGCGAGACCGCCCTGGTACTCGGCTCCTTCCGCCGCCGGGACAGCGGCGACTGGGACTTCGTCCTCGGCGGGAAGGGATACCGCGGCGGTCTGGCGGACTTGGTCCGAGACCACGGTCTCGACGTGGAGTAGCCCGCGTGGGGGACAGGCACAATTCCGGTATGGACGAGATCGTCGTGCGGGCCGCCGAGGAGCGGGAGTTGGGTGTTGTCGCGGGGCTGCGGTGGCGGTGGTTCGTGGAGGAGGGGAAGGTGCCGGTGGTGGGGCGGGAGGAGTTTGTGCGGGAGTTCGTGGGGTGGGCTCGGGAGAATGAGGGGTCGCACTGGTGCTTGGTGGTGGCGCGGGGAGAGCGGGTTGTGGGAATGGCGTGGGTGGGGGTGGTGAGGAGGGTTCCTACGCCTACGGCGCTGGGGAGGGCGTCGGGGGATCTGCAGTGTGTGTATGTGGTGCCTGAGGAGCGGAACTCGGGGGTGGGTGGGCGGTTGTTGGAAGGGGTGTTGGAGCGGGCTCGGGAGGTGGGGGTTGAGCGGGTGACGGTGCATTCTTCGGTGCGGGCCGTGTCCGCTTATGTGCGGGCCGGGTTCGAGGGGTCGGGGAGGTTGTTGCAGGTTCGGTTCTGAAGTGGGGGCTGTTCGGGCGCATCTTCGGGGGTCGGCGTAGCGTCTGTGTCGTTATGGATCTGGAGAAGTCGGCAGCGGGTCGGGGGGCGTCTGTGGAGCGGCAGGGTGGGGAGGGGTGTCTGGTTGTCGCCGTGCGGATTCCGGTGCGGATCGTGGTGTTGGTGCTGGTGGTGCCGGTGAGGGTGGTGTGGGACGGGCTCGTTGTGGTGGGGCGGGTGGTGTGGGACGCGGTGTTGAGGCCGGTGGGGAGGGGGCTGGGGTGGCTGGGGAAGGTGGTGTTCGGGGGGCTGTGGCGGTGGGTTGTGGTGCCGGTGGGGGAGGGAATGGCTTGGCTGGGGCGGGTTCTGGTCGTGGTGCCCCTCGTCGCGTTGTGGCGGTGGGTGGTCGTGCCGGTGGGGACGGGGATCGCCTGGGTGTGGGCGAACGGGGTCGTTCCTGTCGGGCGTGGGGTGATGTGGGTGCTGCGCGGGATCGGGGCCGGGGCCGGGTGGTTGACGCGGTGTCTGGTGGTCGTGCCCGCGGTGTGGTTGTACACGTGGGTGCTGACGCCGGTCGGGCACGGGGTGGGGGCCGCGCTGTACTGGACGGGCCGGGTGCTCGTCGTGTGGCCGGTGCTCGGGGTGTGGCGGTGGGTGCTGGTGCCCGTCGGGCGCGTGCTCGGGGTCGTGCTGCGGGAGGTGGGGGACGCGCTGGGGCACGCCTGGCGGGTCGCCGGGTATGTCTCCCTCGCCGTGTGGCGGTTCCTCGTCGGGGTGTTCCGGTGGGTTGTGGTGGAGCCGGTGCGGTGGGTGTACGCGACGGTGCTGACGCCCGTCGGACATGTCGTGCGGGACGCCGTGCTGCGGCCCGCCGCCGACGCCGTCCGGAGTATGGGGCGCGTCACCCGGCAGGTGCTCGGGGCCGCGCGGGAGACGGCGCGGGAGGTACGGGCCGATCTGCGGCGGGCGCTGTTCGGGGGGCCACGGGAGAGGGAAGCGGTCGTCGGCCGGGAACCTCGGGAGCGCGAGGCGCGTATTCTGGACAAGAGGTCTGGTGCCGCAGAAGTCTCCCCGCCGTCGCGGGGGTGATCCGGACCGGCGCACCGGGGAGGCGACGACCCGGAGGCGCCTCTCCGCAGCACAGACCGCACGACACAAGGAGAGGTCCCCCTGGGCAAGCGACAGCCCGAAGGCCCGCCGCCCGCACCCGCGGTGCAGCGCATCCGACTGCGTTACACCAAGCGCGGTCGCCTTCGGTTCACCAGCCACCGTGACTTCCAGCGCGCTTTCGAGCGGGCGCTGCGCCGTGCCGAGGTGCCGATGGCCTACTCGGCGGGGTTCACACCGCACCCGAAGGTGTCGTACGCCAATGCCGCACCCACCGGCACGGGCAGTGAGGCGGAGTATCTGGAGATCGCGCTCACAGCGGCGCGGGACCCGCGGAAACTGCGGGAACTGCTCGACGAGTCGCTGCCGGACGGCCTCGACATCGTGGACGCCGTCGAGGCGAAGACCTCGGGGCTCGCCGACCGGCTCACCGCCTCCGTGTGGGAGCTGAGACTCGCCGGGGTCGACCCGGAAGCGGCCGGTGAAGCGGTGGACGCGTTCAACGCGGCCGAACTGGTCGAGGTCCAGCGCGCCACGAAGAACGGCGTACGGAATTTCGACGCCCGCGCGGCTGTCGTACACCTGGAAACAACACAGAGTGAAACGGCTGATAGGCCGACCGACCAGCCCTGTGCGATACTGCGGCTGGTTGTTCGGCACGTGACGCCTGCCGTTCGACCCGACGACGTCCTGTCCGGTCTCCGCGCCGTGGCCGACCTGGCGCCGCCGGTCCCCGCAGCGGTGACCAGGCTGGCGCAGGGGCTGCTCGATGAAGAGACCGGCACGGTGACCGACCCGCTCGCGCCCGACCGCGAGGCATCGGAGGCCCCCTCAACGGCCGAACCGATCGCCGCCGCGAAGGCGTAGGCAGAGGGAAGGTCCCGCGAAGGACGGCCGGCGTAGCGCCGCCCTCGTACTCGGGAGCCACCTGGGTCGGGCAGCGCACTGACCACAAAGACTTTCGCCAGGCCGTACGCAACATGGCGTACGGAACCGGCGAGACAGGACACGGAAAGCTCCCGTGCGGCGCCCGCGCCCCGGCGGCGGTGAACGCGAATCGCGTACCCGCGGACGTCAGCGGTGATCGGCCTTCATGGCCGACGCCGGACCAAAGCGCGGCGCCCGGGAGCCTGACGGGAGAAACGCCCGCATGCTCGAAACGACCGACCCCGCCGAGGGTTCCGAACCGAACAACACCCCCAGCGACACCCTGCCGCCGCGTCGTCGGCGCCGTGCCGCGTCCCGGCCGGCCGGTCCGCCCGCCGGTACGGAGGCCTCCGCCGAGAGCACCTCGGCCATACAGGCCGACCCCGCCGACACCAGCACCCCCGCCGCACCCGCGACGGCTCCCGAGGAGCAGGCGGCCGACGCGCCGGTTGAGACCGCTCCCCGCTCCCGCCGCCGGGCCACCCGCAAGGCGTCCGCGCCCGCCGGTGCGCCCAAGGCCGCCGAG
>NZ_JBTYMC010000008.1:0-55217 GCF_054880855.1 Streptomyces sp. S6
ACCAGGTAGCGGATCGCGTCGAGTATGGCCCGGTGGCAGTACGCCTCCGGCTGTCCGCCCCGGCCGCGCAGCCAGCCCGGCACGGGCAGCAGCGGCCGGGCCACGGTCCACTCCGCGTCCGTCATGTCCGAGGGATACCGCCGAACACGTTCCGGGTGATCGGCCGCGTTTCCGAACCGGTGAGCGACACAATCACACGCCGGTGCAGCCGAGTTGAACTCCACCGGCATGAGCACGTAGAACTGCGGCAACAGGGTCTCCTGGATCTCGGTTGGCTTCGCAACCCCGAGCTACCAAGAGGCCCTGCCTTCATGCCCGCAGCCAGTGGCAACCACCCGATCGAGACTCCTGTTCGACGCACACCCCTCAAGATCGGAACGACAACAGCTACTCAGGAGTGGACGGACACGAAGAAGCTCAGGGCCTCGGTGCTGGCCATGCTCGGAGTTCTGTCGTCCGAGCCGGACATCGAAGACCGCTCGGGAGGCTCGCTGCGTTTGCCGCCCGGAGACCCGTACCTGGCAGAAGCAGCGATCCCCCGGATGGGAGGTGACTTCCTCGGGTACGTGCAACGCGTCACCGGCCCCTTCTTTACCTTCGGCAAGCGCCCCAAGGCACAGGCATTCGCCGGCCCTGGAAAGCTGAAGACGAGGACTGCCTACCTGGGCCCGGAGCACGGCACAACCAGCCGGGAGATCCACATCCCGGCAACGCCGGGCTTCCTGGAAGCGCCCGGACACGAAGTCCTGCCTCAGGTGCACACCCGCCCACAGCGCGACCGCGTCGCACCGACCGTGGATCAGCTGTTGGAGGTCGCCAAGACACTCAGCGGGCAGGACAAGCGCGTCCGCTACCTGCACAAGGTGCTCAAGCGGTTCTTCAAGAGCATGAAGACGACGACGGGGGCGCTGACCGAACTTGACCTGACTGCTGGCGATCTGCAGCTGCTCAACGCTCCCACAGGAAGCGGCAAAACCGTCCTGGTGAGGGTTCTGGCCTCCTGGGCCGCTCTGAACGACCGTCGCATCGCTCTCGCCGTCACAGACGTCCGGGCCACCCTGGAGATGGCCTGGGACATCAACAACGATCTGGCCTATCTCCACAAGATCAAACGTCTCACCGAGCCCACTCACTGCACGCCCTTGATGTCCCCGTCAAGCATGCACCGGCGCGCCATGGACTACGCAGCCCTGGGCACCTCCACCCAGATCGATGAGTGGGACCGTCACGCCAGGACGGACATCAGCCTTCTGTCGACCGGATGCGCGCAGCGGGCGCTGATGGACCCTCCCACTCTGTACCCCTACGGGGAAGAGAACTGCACCTCGCTGACCTCAGAGGCCACTGGCTCTAACCGGCTGACCTGTCCGTTCGCACCGACGTGCGGCAAATTCCACCAGTTCTACCAAGCCACCAACGCGGCAGTCATCGTCACCAACCACGCAAACCTTCTCGAAGGCCGCACTCGCATCGGTGTCGTGCTGGACGGGCAGGAGTTCCGCGGTCAAGCGCGCGGCACCCGGGGCATGAGCGTCCTGGAGATGACCCTCCGCTCCTGCGATGCACTGGTGATCGACGAGATCGACGCCTTCCAGACAGCAGCGATCAGTCGCTGTACCTCGGAAATCACTCTCGCGTCCCGGAAGAGGACAACCGCACTGCGGGAGATCGACTCCGACGCGAAGAACCTTCCCGTTGTCCACGAGATGGGGCTCGTCTCACCAGTCAGCCATGCCCGCCTCATGGCCGAGATGCTGCTGCTGTGGCTCTGCTCCGGACGTGGGCTGAAGCTGAATCCCGGCAACGAAACGGACGGCCCTGACGGCGCCAGCCGTGACAACACCGGATGGCGTCTGGCCCACTCACGGGACCGCGAGATTCTCCAGATCCTCTTCCCCGAAGCGACTGCGGCCGAGGACATCCCGCCCGAGCTGTTCGCCTTCCTCAACGAGATCATGCCCGCCCGCTGGTACGGCTCTGAGCAGGAGGAGGAAGAGTTCGACTTCCCCAAAGGCGCGGACTGGGACGCCGTTCAGACCGCCCTGATGACGCTCACAGCGCAGCGCGGTCAGGACCATCTCACGGACACCCGCGACGAAATGCGCAAGCTTCTCCTCGGGCTCGTGCCCGACGCACACCGGCAGGCTGCTGTGATCAACCTGCTGGTCACCCGGACAGTGCTGCGCGAACTCGACGGCGCACTCAACGAACTGCGCGCGCAGGCACAGACCCTGCGCTACCTCGACTTGGGCTCGGTCCGCAAAATCCTTGAGACCATGCGCAGCAGCACAGTGGCCACTCTGTATCCCTTGGCGATGCTGGGCCGCTCCATCCATGGCTACCAGGTCAAGGGCATGGACAACAAGGAGAAGGAAGCCGAGCTCCTCTCCCGCTCGTTCGGAGGCGATCCGCATACATTTGTTTCCGAACTCGGCGGCCTCACGTCGCTGTTGACTGCCGGCGTACAGCGGCCCGTCATGGGGCTGTCGGCCACCGCCTACCTGCCGCAGGCCGTGCAGGAGCACATCCACGCCCCGGTGCGA
The DNA here is from genome assembly GCF_054880855.1 of Streptomyces sp. S6. Classification (NCBI taxonomy): domain Bacteria; kingdom Bacillati; phylum Actinomycetota; class Actinomycetes; order Kitasatosporales; family Streptomycetaceae; genus Streptomyces; species Streptomyces sp. S6. Next base: position 2,544 of record NZ_JBTYMC010000008.1, read on the forward strand.
TGGTGGCTTCCCGATACACGCCCCGAATCCATCGTCACCCTCGCAACTCCGGTACGAAGTGGCGCGGGCGATGCGATGCGTATCGGTGGTCTGCCACCAGAACTGAAGCCCAACGCCTTGCGAGATCTCGGGCGGGGACTCTACGAGCAGCAGCTCGCCCGCCGCTTGGCCCACCTGGAGAGGCGGGAGCCGGAACGAGCCCGTGTCATTCTCACCGTCAACTCCTACGAGCAGGCCGCCCACCTCGCTTCCGGAGTAGCGCAAGCCGACGGCCTGAACCACCGAATCTGCCTGCTCGTGAAGAAAGCCGAGAAACAGAACTACGAGGAGAACCTGCCTCCTCACGTGGACAGAATGGTCCGCGAGGAACTGAAGGACTTCCCCGACCGCGGGGAAATCCTGATCGCCCCCCTCGCTGTCATCGGACGAGGTCTGAACATCGTCGTGGGCACACGCTCCGCAGTCCGCGACATCTACCTCTGTGTACGGCCCGTCCTCAGCATCGAGGACACCGACTGGCTGCACGCGAGCGTCAACGCCGCCGGCGTCAACACCCTCCCCGTCGGCGGCAGCGACACCCCGCTGGCCAAGTTGCGCAGCGCCCAGGAAGCCTCCTGGAAACAACTTTCGAAGATCCTCCGTTCCCCGGCCCGGTTCTCCAACATGGACCACGACCTGCGCAAGGAACTTGTCGCAGGAATGCTCGTCCTGCTCATCCAACTCGCCGGACGAGCCCGCCGAGGCGAGACCGACATGACCCTGCACATCGTGGACCACGCCATCCACGACCAGAAGTTCAGCTCCGACCTGGCCACGATCATCAAGCAGATCTATGCCGACTGGAACCCAGAGCAGCGCGCGATCATGAATGAGCTCTACGGTCAAGCACTTCAGGCATTTCTCACCTACGCAGGGCTCGATCGCGAGATGCTCTGAACGACCTACATCTGCCCCCGTCCTTCCCCGGCGCAGGCGGGGGCTGCTTTTCCTGTCCGGGAGAAGAGCCGAGAGAAGAGGTAAGACCGTCCATGGGGCGTCGCAACACGCAGCGGGATCTCACCGCGCACACCACATCGATCAAGTGCACCCCACAGCTCCTGGACGGCATGACCGCCCTGGTCTGGGAATTCGGTGACTACCACTCGCCAACGCGCAGGGCCTGGCGCGACCTGGGCAGCACGGCCGCCCGCAACAGCAAGCGGATAACGGGCGTACAGGACTCCGACCCCTTCCTGATTCCATACTCCATCGCGGTCACCGTTCTCCAGCAGATCACCGACGGGTACGTGTACCTGGACAGAAACCTGGCGTTCATGGTGACGCTCAGCCCCGTGGAACCCGGCGTCCTCAAGAACGTCTTCGTCTACCTGGAAGGGATCGTCCGCAAGATCCCTCTCGACGAAATCCCGTTCATGGAAGAACCCACCCTGGCGAAACTGGTAGCCGGTGTCACGCCGCAGTCACTCAGTCTCGCCGAGAACATCCTCGCCCAGCAGGACGGCAGGCCAGCCAGCCCTGACAGCTGGGCCTATGAGGCGGTGAAGTGGCATATCGCGAAGAAGCTGGCCGCTGAGCCGCTCCTGGACACGGAAGTGGAACCGGTACGTGAGCCATACGAGAAAGACGGCGTGCTGAAGGAACGGATCGTCGACTGGCAGCCGTCCACCAACACCGCGGCCGTGTACTACCGACCCGACAGCGACGGCGATCTGATCGCATGGGACCACCCCATCGGCCCGCTGTTCGCCTCCCTGGCCCACCCCGTCAACCTCAGCGAAGCCGCCACAGCTCGTCCCAACGACCCCACACGGGCGCAAGTCCAGTACGCCATGTCCCGAGTCTCGGTGAAGATGGCCACCTACACCGCCGAGCCCAACCCCGTCCTGAACCTGAACGCACACATCCGCCGCGTCAACAACACCGTGGTCCACGCGCGCACTGCCTTGCTCGATCAAGGGACGGAGCGCCCCCTGCTGTCACTCTCTCTGGACGGATGGGGCCTGCGCCAGGCGAACAAGCACGCGCTGGAGATCCTGGCGAAACTCGACGCCGACCGGACAACGCTCACGGCGTTGGAGGAACGCGTTGCCGACGAACGCCACCGCCTGAGCCTCAAGGACGAAGACGGCAAGAGGATCGACATTCTCACGCCCGCGCCCGGCGCCATCCGGCCGACCATGCCTAAAACTGACTCCTTCGCCGTTGGTACCGGCGCCGGTATCTACCACCTCTCTCTCCTAAAGGACCAGATCCAGCGCGCCTTCGGCGACGACGTCTCCCTGCTCGAGCTGAAGTCGAAGGGGAATGTCTTCGGCAAGCGGCACCACGAACCTGCCACCTCGACGCAGGAGAAGGAGAAGAAGAAGCGAAAGAGCGATGGGGATTACATCGACCTCATCGGCAATCCCTCGCCCGACAGCATCCGGCGCTCCATCGAAACAGCCGGCTACACCAGACTCCGCATTCTGTGTCTCTGGTACCGGGACGAGACCCTCACACGCATGATCCATGGTCTCGCCCACCCCTACGGCCTCGATCCGAAACACATCGACCCCGACCCCTACGGAAAGGACACCACGCCTCTCGCGGAGGGCATCGAGGCGGTCTTCTGCAACGCCAAGGCTCTGCTGGAGCACGGTCCTGGTAAGGAGAGGGCATCAGACGTCGAGGCCCTCATCAGCCAGTTCGCAGAGCCAGGTGTGCTCCTCGCCGCCTGGTGCGAGACGGAGCTCCCCGTCCGCGGGGAAGAGCACGAAGGCATGAAACCTGCCGAGGTGAAAGCCGCCCTCGCCGAGAATGACGCCAAACACCAGGTAGTACGGGAGCTCGCAAAGGCGGCAGTGCCGTCTCAGTTCTTGGTCGGCCGCATGTATGACCCGTTCACCAAGACATTCAGCACCGTCAAGAAGCCCGCTGCGGCGTTCGAAGACCACCGCGTCTACATGGGACAGCTGGACCTGTACCGCTCGTGCGGCGTGATCGACGACCGGTTCGAACGTGCTCTCTACCCTGAAGACGACCCGTATCCGTTGCCCCGTATGGCCTTCGTGGGCATCCACATCCGCAAGCAGGCCACCGATCGCAAGTACAAGGGACAGCCCAAGAGGATCATCACCGCCACCGCAGTGATCCCCTCCCGCAAGGCCGGCGAGACCTGGCGCATGCTCGGTTGGAGCAACATCCACCCGCAGTGGGAGCACTACGCGCGGGCGCAGAGCAATTTCCACGCCTCCAACTACCCTCTGCACACACAGGACGGCCAAGGCGAAATGCAGCGCTGGGCACAGGCCGGCGAGGACGTCCGTACCGCTCTCCAAGACCTCAGCGACGAACTCGATGGGCTCCCGTACGCACTGATGATCGACGGCCACGCCAGCCGCCGCGTGTGGCCCGGCCTCCACAACAACAAGCAGGGTCTCACCCCGGACCCGGACGACCCCCGCCTGTGGCTTCCCGGCAGCGGCCTTCCTGCCTCCTGGAACCCCGTCAGCATCATTCGCATGAATTGCGCGCAGGCCGAGATGCCACGACTCGTCTGCGTCACCGAGAAGCTGAAGAACGGAACCACCAAGCCGCTCAGGACCTCCAGCGACCTCTACTACCCGGAAGACCGTCCCGAGGGGCATCCATGGTTCCTGTTCACCGAGCCCCGCAACTACGGCAAGAAGCGCCACGGACAGTGGAAGACCCGCTGGCGCGCCGACCCGGGCAAGGCGTCAAAGAACGCTGACGAGCGCAAGGAGAACGAGCTGAACTCCCCCTGGTACAGCATGACCACGCGCGAAATCACGCCGATGTACACGCGCAAGGGGTACGAGCGCGAGACCCTCGCCGTCGCCGCAGCTCGACTCAGCCATCAGGCACTCTCGTGGTCCGACCGAACCCGCTACCCCGCGCCACTTCACGCCGCACTGCAAATGGACCTTGGCCATCCCCAGTTCCGGCGCTCCGAGCCCAAGGACCAAGAGAGCATCGAGATCCTCAAGGAAGCCTGCGGTACCGACGTGTAATCCGACGTCGTCCCAGCCCCCCTACTGGCTTGGCGCGCCCCGAGAACTCCTAGCCTCGCGCTTTCATGAGGTGGCCTGTCCGCAGGCTGATCAGAAACACAGAAAGTGCTCTTGACCTGCAACGATAGGACTTGCTGAGGGTCCTGTTTGCTGCGAGGAAAAGAGCACTTTCCGGGTGAGAGAGCCTATCGCGTCGTACCCGCGTGTCCGTGTCCAGGGAGACGGCCGCCAGGTGGTCTCGCAGGCCGGCTCGGTCCTGCTGGTGGAGACGGTCCGTAGAACCGGCCTCGACCAGGCGATATCCGCGGCGCTGGCACCGTGGCGCACATCCCGGGCCGTCCATGATCCAGGGAAGATCCTCCTGGACGTCGCGCTGGCGGTCGCGCTGGGCGGGGACTGCCTGGCCGATGTCGGCATGCTGCGGGCCGAGCCCGCCGTGTTCGGGCCGGTGGCCTCCGACCCGACGGTCTCCCGCCTGGTCGACACCCTCGCAGCCTCCGGAGAGAAAGCCCTGCGGGCCATCCGTGCCGCGCGGGCCGAAGCACGCCGGCGGGCCTGGCAGTTGGCCGACCGGGAAGCGCCTGATGCGGGCGGGACGGTGACCGTGGACCTCGACGGGGTGCTGGTGATCGCGCACTCGGACAAGGAGGACGCCGCACCGACGTGGAAGCGAACCTACGGTCACCACCCGCTGATGGGGTTCGTCGACCACGGACCGGGCGGCACCGGTGAGCCGGTGGCGGCCCTACTCAGACCGGGCAACGCGGGCTCGAACACGGCCACCGACCACGTCACCGCCACCCAACTGGCCCTGGCCCAGCTCCCGAAGAAGTACCGGCGCGGGCGCCGGACCCTGATCCGCACCGACTCCGCGGGCGGCACCCACGACTTCGTCGCCTGGCTCGCCCAGCGAGGACGGTGGCTGTCCTACTCGGTCGGCATGGTCATCACCGAGGCGATCCACCAGCATGTGCTGAAGGTTCCGGCGTCGGCCTGGACGGCGGCCGTCGAGGCGGACGGCGAGATCCGTGACGGGGCCTGGGTCGCTGAACTCTCCGGCGACGTTCTGGACGGCTGGCCCAAGGGCATGCGGCTGATCGTCAGGAAGGAACGGCCGCACCCTGGGGCCCAGCTGCGGCTCACGGATGCGGACGGCATGCGGCTGACCTGTTTCGCCACCAACACCCCCTACCGGCCGATCGCCGAGCTCGAGCTCCGTCACCGGCTGCGGGCCCGGGCCGAGGACCGCATCCGCGCCGCCCGGGCCACCGGCCTGCGCAACCTGCCCCTGCACCGCACGGCCCAGAACCGGATCTGGCTGGAGATCGTGCAGATCGCTCTCGACCTGCTGGCCTGGATGCCGATGCTCGCACTGACGGGCAAGGCCAGGTGCTGGGAGCCCCGCCGACTACGGCTCCGCCTGTTCACCGCGGCCGGACAGCTTGTGACCACCGGCCGTCGGCGGATCCTCCGCGTGGCCCGGCACTGGCCCTGGACCAGCCACATCACCGCAGCCCTCGACCGGCTCACCCAACTGCCCAGCCCTGGCTGACCAGCAGATTCCCCGTCCCTTCGACAGCACCGCAACACCCGGAGCAGTGGAATCCGGCGCCACCCCGAGGCGACACTCGGGTCTCCGGCCTGCACAGCCTCAGCCCACAGCACGAAAACGGCCCGCCGACTCCGTCGGCGGACCGTCACGAAACTTCGAGGCTAGATGATCATGAAATCCGGGACTGATTGGTCTCAGTTCCGGTCTCATTCACCCCCGTCCGGGCTCGTCCGCACGAAGTCACCCCGAACGCTCCGCCGCAGCTCAGGACATCTACGACCCCCGCCGGACCCCCAAACGAACATTTGGAAAGCGTGTTGGGGGCAACCCCTCACGAGTTCGAATCTCGTATCCTCCGCCAGTGCCTCACCGGGCACGATGTCGAAGGGCCCCACCGTTCGCGGTGGGGCCCTTCGACGTTGTGCGGCTCGCTCCGGGGTGGACGGCCGACGACGATCTGTCGTGACCCCTTGCCGACCAGTGCCATGGCTTCCCTCGGCTTCCTTCTGCCGTCTCACCCGGCCTCGTCCGGGGCGGCGCGTTTGCCCCGGGTGCGGCGGCGGAGGGGGCGGAACAGGACGTACACCGTGGACACCACGACGAACGCCAGTCGTATCAGGCCCCGGGCCGAGTCGTCGGGGATGGTGAGGACAGGGACGTAGAGGGCGAGGAGGCCGATCCAGGTCCACCAGGGGATGAGGCGGCGTTGGCCGATGGTGTCCCAGAGGAGGGTGCCGAGGACGACGGAGGCCGTGTAGTAGGTGTAGACGCTGGGGTCGAGGGCGATGCGGGCGTTGGCGCCGAGGAGGACGACGGCGGGCCAGCGTCCGCGGTACACCGCGAAGCAGCCGAGGGCCAGGCCGAGGGCGGCTTGCGCGGGGCGGCCCCAGGCCGGGGTGTCGGGGGCGCCGACGCCGAGCCAGCGGAGGGGGGAGGCCGGCTGGACGGGGATCGTGAACTGGGCGGCAGCGTAGGAGTGGGGTGCGCCGATGAAGAAGGGGAGCCAGGCGGCGGCGACGAGGGCGGCGCAGACGAGGAACGCGCGGAGCCAGTCCCGTCGGGGGAGGGCGAGGAGGAGGGGGAGGAAGACCAGGGCGGTGGGTTTGGAGTCCAGGGCGAGCGCGAGAAAGGCTCCGGTCATGACGGCGGTGGAACGGGACGCCGCCGCTCCGACGCCGGTCACCGCCGAGCCGGACCCGTACGTCGCCGTCCCGGAGCCGGCCCACCCCGAGCCGGACCCGTACGACCCTGAGCCTGCCCCGTACGACCCCGAACCCGGGCCGGCCCACCCCGAGCCGGACCCGTACGACCCTGAGCCGGAGCCATGCGACGCCGTGCCCGAACCAGACCCGTACGCCCCTGAGCCGGACCCGTACGACCCCGAGCCGGCCCCGTACGACCCCGACCCCATGCCGGTCATCGCCGCCTTGATGCGGGCCAGCCTTGCCTGGACGCGGGGCGTCCCAGTGGGTGAGTCGGTCGGTGCGGGGTCGGTGCCGCCCGCCCCCGCACCGACCCCGCCCAGCCCCACCTTCCCTCTGGTCAGCGAGCGGACGGCGAGGGTTGTGAAGAAGAGGGCGAGGACGTCGTCCAGGTGGCCGAAGCGGACTGAGACCTCGATCCACATCGGGATGAACGCGAGGCCGGCGACGAGGACGCGTTGGCGGAGGCGCTGGTGGTTGGTGCCGGTGCCGAGGAGGTGGGTGGCGGCGCTGCGGCCGACGAGGACGAGGATGACCAGGCCGAGGAAGGACATCAGGGCGGCGGCGAGGAACTGGCCGGTGGCTTCGGGGAAGGGGTCGAAGAGGCCCGCGACCAGGAAGCTGATGGGGCCCATCTGGAGTTCGGGGTGGTGGGCGTAGAGGTTGAGGCCGCCGCCCGCGCCGCCGTAGATCAGTTGGCCGCCGGTGCGCAGGTAGTGCCAGGAGAAACCGCCGTGCGGCTCGACCACGGCGAACCACAGAAGCGTCCAGGCGGCGAGCAGCACGAGGTGCGTTCGCTGACCGATGACCGGCACGTCTCTTCCCTTTCGGTCCCTCTCGCCCCACACCGTTCACGGCGACATGTGCGGGGCCCGTCCTTTAGATGGCTGAAAAGGGCCGGAGGTTCTCTGGCGGGACCGTGCTGGTGTTCACACGGGGGTGCCGGTCCGTGTGCCGCCGTGGTGCGGGAACCGTATGAGTCGGTTCAACCGCCACCCCAAACCTTGAAAGTGCAAGTAGCCTGTTCCTGTTCCACCCGGCCCCCATACGGGTGGAGCGTCGTTCCCACGGCAGCTCGGTCTACGGGTATGACAGGGCCGACTCCCCCCACCGACCCCGTAATACCCAGGAGTGACCCCATGCCGGACACCACCGTGGTCGTCATACCTCTCTGGAAGGCCCTCAAGTCCCCGTCCAAGCCGGCACAGAACGGCGTACGACAGTGAGCGCGCCCTTCCTCTGCGCCGCCGTCGGACTGTTCGGCGCCGGGCTGACGGCGTTCGCCGCCTCCTGGCACGGCTGGGGCCACCACCGCCCCTGACCGGCAACGGCCCCGCAAGTCAGGGCCCCAGCGCCCCGGAGCCGCCCACAGCGGACGTGGTTCCGGCACGTGCCGTGTCCCGTGGGGACGGGGAGCGGCACCGTCACCGGACCCGGCAGCGGAACCACCCCCCGTTACGCTGCCGGGTCCGGCGACACATCCGCCGTTGACGGCGTCGGGGCTGTGACAGCACCTGCCCCTCAGGGCTCCCCCAGCCCCACTCACCGCCCCGGCCGAGGTACCCCACGCCGCCTGTCCACCTCGGCCCGCAGCCCCGCCCCTTCCCCTACCTCTGGATCCACACCTTCTGCTCCACCGACACCTGATCGACCTCCGACACCCGAACCGTCACCCGCATCGTCCACTCCCCGGCAATAGGAAGGCTGACGGAGTCAGCGGCCCAGTACCCGCCCCTGTTGACCAGCTTCGCCGCCAGCGGCCCGATGTCCTGGCTGTCGAGGCTGAAGGAGATGCGGAGTTCGGGGACGGTGGCGAAGCCGCCGTCGGCGGCGTAGACGACCGCTTCGAGGGAGTTGGGGCCGACGCGCCCGGGGTTGAGGGTGACCTGGACGGTGCCCTCGGCCTTCTTGCCGGGGACCGTGAGGCTGAAGGGGACACGGGAGACGGAGGTGGTGAGGATGCCGGTCTCCGCGCTGGAGGCCGTCGCCGCCTCCGCCTCCGCACGGCCCGGCAGGGTCCCGGTGAGGACGGTCGTGATGACCAGGACGACGACGGAGACGACGACCTCCAGGAGGACGGAGCGGCGCAGTGCCCGCCGGTGCGCGTCCTCGGCCGGGGTCAACTCCTCCGGATCGGGGCGGGACTTCAGCAACGGGGCCGGAGAGTCCGGCACCTCGGAGGTGTCCCCGGCGCCACCCGCCCCGACACCCTCCGGCTCCCTCTCCACCACACCCACGGCACCCTCGGCCCCCATGGCCCCCCCGGTGACCCCCACCCGCTCCCGCACCTCAAGTACAGAACTCACCGCACTTCCCCTCGTCTCACTCTGGCTCTCGCTCTCGGCCGCCTTCAACCGCCTCACGACCCCCCGCGACCACGCCCCCACCGCCAGCAGCGTCACCACGGCCGCCAGCTTCGCGAACAGGATGCGGCCGTAGGAGGAGTCGGTGAGCGCGGTGAGCGAACCAAGACCTCGCCAGGACTGGTAGACACCCGTCACCACGAGGACGACGACACAGGTCGCGGCGGTACGGGAGAAGGCAATGATCACCCGCGCGGGCACCGGAACAGAACTCCGGTTCAGCACGGAGAACAGAGAGGTGAGACCCCCCAACCATACGGCCATGGACAGGAGATGAAGGACCGTGGAGGTCATCGCGACCGGCACCTGGATCCCCGCGGAGGCGTGCTCGGCGGCGGCCCAGGTCAGCGCGAGGCCGACGATGGTGACGGCGCCGGCCGCGAGGGTGACCTTCTTGGACCACCACTTCTGCCACATGAGCAGCGCCAGCACTCCGAGCAGCAGCAGCCGGGCCACCAGCGCCAGCCCCGGACGCGTGGTCATCGTCCGGGACAGGGAGGACGCGTCGAAGATCCCGGCGAGGCTGGTCCCGGTCTCGTAGGGGCCCCGCAGCAGCAGGAGGAAGACGGTCGCCCCGGCCAGCGTCCAGCCCCCCACCCGCAGCGGACGGCGCAGCGCGCGGGTGTCCGGCGGGCGGCAGACGGCGATGAAGACGGCCGTGCCGATGAGGAGCGCGGCGGCGACGTAGGCGACGTAACGGGTCAGCGTGTAGACGCTGTTGGTGGTCGGGTTCTCCGTCGGGCCCGCGGAGAGCGGGGCCAGCGTCGGGGACGGCTTGCCTATGGAGAACGTGAAGGCGCCGGAGACGGGGTGGCTGTCGGCGGAGACGACGCGCCAGGCGACGGTGAAGGTGCCGGTGCCCGCGTCGGCCGGCATGGACACCCGCACGGCGTCCGACCGGCCCGGCACATGGCTCGCCTCGCCCGTCTTCACCCGGCGGTTGTCGGGGTTCAGGACGCGGATCGAGTCGTCGAGCAGGCCCACCGACTCGGTGAATCTGAGGGTGACTTCACGGGGGGCGGTCGGGACGACGCTCCCGTCGGCCGGGCCGGTCTCGGCCAGCGCCGCGTGCGCCGACGCCGTCCCCGCGCCACCGAAGACCAGCAGCACCAGGAGCGTGCCCAGCAGTACCGCGCCGCGCCGCAGCGCTCGGCGTATCTCACCCACGTCGTTCACTCCGCCTCCGTACGGCCCCCTGAGTCCATATCTCCCTGTACGTACGGCTCCGGTCCTCCCTCCGCTCACCACTTGCCCCACCGGCAATCCCCCCTCACGGCCTGCACAGCCGCCCGATACGCTCCGCTTGCCATGGATAACTCTCCGTGAGTACCCCGAGTTCCCCGTGCTCGTACTCCGAATAGGTGAACCCCGGGGCCATCGTGCAGCCGAACAGCGTCCACCCGCCGACCGGTCGCGCACCCATCCACGTGCGGGCGGGCACAGTCAGCTGGACGGCCTGGCCGTCGAGGACGTCCGGGCCCAGGACGGCCGTCCGGGAGGTGCCGTCCGGCGCGAGGAGCAGCATCTCCAGGGGTGCGCCGAGGTAGTGGTGCCAGGTCTCGTCGTGGGGGAGGCGGTGCAGGGCCGAGTACTCGTCGGCGCGCAGGAGGGCGACGATCGCCGTGCCGGCGGGGCGGCCGTCCGGGGTCGGCGGGCCGGTCCAGGTGCGGTGGAAGAGGCCGCCCTCGCGCGGGATCGGTTGCAGGGAGTAGTGGGAGATCAGGTCTTCCGGGGTCACCCGGGGAAGGCTACCTCCCGGGCGAGAAACGCCAGTTGGGCTCGCTTCGGGGGCAGTCGCACGTCCGGCAGATCGACTTCCGGGAGCGTGACGACCGGTCCCGCCGTGAACCCCTGACGCAGGAAGCGGGCCACCGCCTTCGCGTTGTCCGGATCAGGGTCGACGACGACTCTCCGGTGCCCCCGCACCAGGAACACGTACGCCGCGTACACCCCCAACAGCGCGGCGGACCAACCCGGTTGCCGCTCCCCCGGCGCCAGCAGGACGTGCACCCCCGCGTCCCCCGGCCGGACGTCGTAGCACGCACCGACCCGGTCCGCCGCCGGGTCGTACAGCTGAAGGAGAGCCACCGGAACGCCCTCCAGCTCGGCGAGGAAGGCGTGATGGGTGTCCAGGGTCGCCATGTGACCGTAGATCTCGGTGACTTGGGTCTCGGTGAGGCCGTTCATCCCCCAGAACGCGGCGCGTTCGGCGCTGACCCAGGTGTGGACCGTCCGCGCGTCGCCCTCGGGGTCGAGGGGACGGATACGGACGGCGCCGAAGCCGGGGACGGTCTGTTCATGGACGTACATCGTGCTGCCGCTCCTTGTGCAGTCGGTTCCAGTCGGTCACTACCTGGGCCAGATCTCCCCTGAGCCACAAGGGGAGTTGGTCGCCCTCGGGGACGATCCAGCGGCTGCGCCGCCGGTCGGCGACGTCCCACACGTACCGCGCCACCGGCCCTCGCGCCGCCCGGTCGGTGACCCCGGGGACCGCCGAGGTGCACAGCACGCAGTCGTGGTCCCCGGAGAGGGGCGGCGGCTCGTACGTGTCGTCCGGGAGTGCGCGCCAGGGGGTCAGACGGTGGGTGTCTCCCCACTTCGCGGCGGGGCGGACGGCGACGGCCTCCAGGGCTTCGCGGACGACGCCGTCGCGGTCGATGTCCGCCAGGAACGGCGCCGCCGACTCGTCGGCGCGCAGCAGGTGTTCGAGCGCGAACCCGATCCGGGGAGTGAGCGCGAGCCAGGGGAGGAGGACGTCGGGGTAGGCGGGCGGGGTGGTGAGGGCGGCGAAGGCCGGGTGGGCGGCGAGGCGGCGGACGACCTCGCTGCGGAGGGCCGCGTACGACGCCGCTTCCGTGCCGGCGGCGTCCATGCGGCGGTCCCAGTTCAGCAGGCGGTCCCGGAGGGCCTGCGCGGCCGGGGTGAGACCATCGAGTTCCGAGACCCGGCTCAACAGGGGTTCCGCCGACGCCAGTTGGGTGTCCATGTGGATCGCCCCGAGGTCCTCCGGCGTCCACCGGCGGCGTTCCTGAAGGAGCCGGCGGATCCGGTCGGCCCGGTGGGGCGGGGCGAACTCCACGCCCAACTCCGTTGCCAGGCCCCGCTGATTGGCCATCACGGCGATGCCGTCGGCCAGTTCGGCGCGGGGCATGTCGTGCCAGCCGGTCCAGTCGTGACCGGGCTCCCAGGCCGGGACCACTCGGACGCGGCCCGCCTCCGCACGGACGGGGACGCGGCCGGCGACCCGGTGCAGGGTGCCCCCGGCGGTGTCGGCGGCCTGGACGACGTTCACCGGCTCGCACCAGTCGTCGAACGCGGCGTCCACGTCGGCCACTTCACGCGCCCGCAGCAGCTTGAGCAGTGCGCCGAACCCCAACTCACCTGTCACGCGCGGCGGATACCGCAGGCTCAGCGCCGACGGCGTCCCGTCGTCCAGCCCTTCGGGCCCGCCCACGACGACCGGTCCCCGGGGTGTCTCCAACACCTCGACCTCGACCGGGAGTTCACCCGCCACCTCGATCAGTTCCGTGCGCCGGGAGATCCGCCGCCACACTCCGTCCGGGTCCAGCGCCTCCACCCCGGCGCCGGTCCGGCGCAGCTTCTCCCGGTACAGGTCCTGGTAGTCGGCCATCGCGTTGGTGATCGCCCACGCGACCGTCCCCGTGTGCCCGAAGTGCGCGATCCCGGGGACACCGGGGACGGCGAGGCCGACGACGTCGTACTCGTCGCAGGCGAGGCGGATCTGCTGGTAGATGCCGGGGTCCTCGATGAACCGGTGCGGGTCGCCCGCGATCAGGGCACCGCCGTCGGCCGTCCGACTGCCGTCCAGGAGCCAGCCGTTGCTGCCGGAGGTGGCCGGGCCGTCCGTCGCGAACAGGGGGACCGCGTCGGGGCCGAGGTGCGAAATCGCCTCCTCGCGCCAGAGTTTGGCGGGGAAACCGGCGAACAGGATGTGGACGGAGAGCCAGATGGCGAGGGGGGTCCAGGGGGACCAGGGGGTGAGGGTGAGGCCTACGCGGGCGAACTCGGGGGCGGGGTGGGGACGTTCGGGGCGAGCCCCCGAAGCACCCGCGCCCCCCACCCCCAACCCCTCGTTGACCCCCTCCACATAGGCCCGCACCCACCCCGCCGTCTCCGGATCCTCCCGCTCCAGCCTCTCGAAGCATCTTCGGGCCGTGTCCGCCAGCCGTGCCCGCCGCGCGAACGTGTCCCACGACAGCGCGTCCGCCCCCAGGAACGCCGCCGACGTCCCCTGTGCCCTGTGGCGTTCCACCTCCAACTGCCAAGCGCGGTCACGGGCGGTGACGAGGCCCTGCGCGTGGGCGAGGGCGAGGGGGGTGGTGGCGCGAAGGTGGGGGACGCCCCAGGGGTCGCGGTAGATCTCGGTGGTCATTCTGGGCACTCCCCGTTCTTTAGGTTAGCCTTGCCTAACTTAACCGGGAGCAGCGTACGTGAGGGGCGAAATAACCATGGCGCAGGGTCGGGGATGGGAGGGTGCGGTCCTGAAGCTCATGCGAGCCAAGGACTTCACGCTCACCGTGACGGCGAACGAGCAGGTCGGCGAGGGGTACCTCCGGCTGCGGCTCACAGACGGCGGACTGCTCGCCGCAAGCCCCGTGCACCCGACGATGTGGGTGCGGCTGTGGTTCCGCAACGCCGGACGACCCCACCAGCGCGCGTACACCCTGGTCGATCCCGACCCCGGGAGCGGCACGTTCGCCCTGGAGTTCGCGCTCCACGAAGGCGCCGCCAGCGATTGGGCGCGCGGCGCGAAAGCGGGCGACACGATCGAGGCGACCGTCCAGGGCACCGGGTTCGAGACCCCCGTGCCCGTCCCCACGCACATCCTCGCGATCGGCGATCCCGCGTCGCTGCCCGCCATCAACTCCCTGCTGGACGCGCATGGTTCGATACCGGCGACGGTCTGGTTCGAGGGCGGGGACGAGGAGTTGCCGTTCCGGCACGGCGTACGGCGCGTCCCACGCGGTGAGTTGGCCGACCGCGTCAAGGCGGAACTCCCCGAGGTCCTCGCGTCGACGCCGTCCCCGTACGTCTGGATCGCCTGCGACACCCTGACGACGCGGACGCTGTCGTCGTACGTCCGCAAGGACCTCGGTGTCGCCCGGGAGCGGCTGCACGCGCTGGGGTACTGGCGCGCGGACTGACCTCTTCGGCGGGATCATCGGGGCATGGACGTCACCCTGCACCTCGCACAGGACTCCGAGGCCGACGAACTCCTCGGGCGGTCCGCCCTCGCCGCGCTGGTCGGCATGCTGCTGGACCAGCAAGTGCCGATGGAGTGGGCCTTCAAGGGGCCTCGGACCATCGCGGACCGGTTGGGGGCCGATGATCTCGACGCGCGGGAGATCGCCGCGATGGATCCGGAGCGGTTCGCTTCGACGCTGTCCGAGAAGCCTGCGGTGCACCGGTATCCCGGGTCCATGGCGAAGAGGGTGCAGCAACTGTGCCAGTACCTCGTCGAGCACTACGACGGGGACGCGGAGAAGGTGTGGGCGGGGGTCGGGAGCGGGGGTGAGCTGTTGAAGCGGCTTGAGGATCTGCCCGGGTTCGGGAAGCAGAAGGCGCAGATTTTTCTGGCGTTGCTGGGTAAGCAGTTGGGGGTTCGGCCGAAGGGGTGGCGGGAGGCTGCGGGGGGTTATGGGGAGGCCAGGGTTTATCGGTCGGTGGCGGATATCACGGGAGTGGATTCCTTGGCCAAGGTTCGGGCTTATAAGCAGGAGACAAAGCGGGCCGCCAAAGAAACCCCCTGAAAAAGCTCCCTCCACACGTCCTCTGCGCTCCCCCGAACGGGTTGATTTCCTTACCCCCATGACTCACCCCCCGCGTGCCATGGGCATCCCCGTTATGTGAGCGGTACACGACTTCCTTCGCGCGGCCGGGTCTGGCTGCGGGCTCTGGTTGTGATGCTCGCGTTGTTGGTGCCGGGGGAAGTCTGCACGGTGCCGTGTGTGGCGATGGCGGTCGAGAGCGTCGAGTACGACGTCGTGGACAGCGGGCTGAACCCGTCGGCGGCGCCGGTGTCGCGCCCGACGGAGTCACCGAAGGTGACGACGACGGCGCCCGAACCGCTTCCGGAGAAGGCCCCGGAAATCCGTGTGCCCTATGGGCATTCCTCTCGGCGATGTGTGGTTCTGCGGTGCTGATCAAGGCGTTGTGGAAAAGCGCCCATCAACATCACGCAGAGCGAGGAATCATGCCCACAGATCCTTATGCGGTGCTGCGCGCCCTCTTGCGCGCGGAGGCTCGACGTACGGCGCCGGCAATCCAGGAGAAGCAGGCGGAGAACGAGAAGCGGAGTCAGCCGCAGGCTGAGCAGAGCCGCTGAACAAGGAGGGGTGAGCCGACCGGGATTTCCCCGAAGGTCCACCCCTTTTCAGCGTCGCCTTCTCGCCGTACCGAAAAGCGAACGCGTGATCTCCCGGCCCAGTTGCGTGCCGATCGAGCGGGCCAGGGATTTGAACATCCCACTCCCCACGACCTGCTCCACCATCGACGGAGCCTCCTTCGGCGTCTTCGGCTCCCTCGGCACCACCTCGGGACGCGAAGAAGCGCGCTGTAGTTTCTCGTACGCCGATTCTCTGTCCACAGCCTGTGCATAACGTCCGTACAGCGGAGAACCGGCGACCGCCCGTTCCAAGGCATCCGCGTCGACCGGCCCCATCAACGACTCCGGCGCCCGAAGCCGCGTCGCCGCGACCGGAGTCGGCGCCCCCTTCTCGCTGAGGACGGTCACGACCGCCTCCCCCGTTCCCAACGACGTGAGGAGCTCCTCAAGGTCGTACGCGGAATTCGGAAACGTCTTCACCGTCGCCTTCAGCGCTTTCTGGTCGTCCGGCGTGAAGGCGCGCAACGCGTGCTGGACGCGGTTGCCGAGTTGGGCGAGGACGTCGGAGGGGACGTCCTTGGGGGTCTGGGTGACGAAGAAGACGCCGACGCCTTTGGAGCGGATGAGGCGGACGGTCTGGGTGATGGAGTCGAGGAACGCCTTCGAGGCGCCGTTGAAGAGGAGGTGCGCCTCGTCGAAGAAGAAGACGAGTCTGGGTTTGTCGGCGTCGCCGATCTCGGGGAGGTCGTGGAAGAGGTCGGCGAGGAGCCACATCAGGAATGTGGAGAAAAGCTGGTGTTTGTCCTGGACCGCCGGGAGTTCGAGGACGGAGACGATTCCCCGGCCGTCGGGGGAGAGCCGGAGGAAATCGGCCGTGTCGAATTCGGGTTCGCCGAAGAAGTCGGACATGCCCTGGGCCTCGAAGGCGGTCAGGGAGCGGAGGATCACGCCCGCTGTGGCCGTCGAGAGGCCGCCGATGTTCTTCAGCTCCGCCTTTCCCTCGTCCGAGGTGAGGAAGGCGACGACCGCGCGGAGGTCTTTCAGGTCGAGGAGTTCGAGGCCCTTCGTGTCGGCGTAGTGGAAGATCAGGCCGAGGGACTGCTCCTGGGTGGGGTTCAGCTGGAGCACCTTGGCGAGCAGGACGGGGCCGAAGCTGGTGACCGTCGCGCGGACGGGGATGCCGTGGCCGATGCCGCCGAGGGCGTAGAACTCCGCGGGGAACCCGGCGGGGGTCCATTTCTGGCCTACTTCGGCCGCCCTGGCCTGTACTTTCTCCCCCGCCGCACCCGGCGCCGAAATGCCGGAGAGGTCGCCCTTCACGTCCGCGAGGAAGACCGGGACGCCCTGCGCCGAGAGCTGTTCGGCGATCAGCTGGAGCGTCTTCGTCTTGCCGGTGCCGGTCGCGCCGGCGACCAGACCGTGCCGGTTGAGCACGGGCAGCGGGATGCGGACGGCGGCCTCGGGGTGGGCCGTGCCGTCCCAGAGGAGGGCGCCGAGGTCGAGCGCCTGGCCCGAGAAGGCGTAACCGTTCGCGATCTCCGTGACCGCGTCCGGGGTCGGTTCGCTCGTACCCATCGACTGCCCCTCGTTCCCGGTTTGCCTCGTTCCATGACGTTATTTGCAGCGTCGCACTCCGCCGCCGTGGCTGCGCCCGGAAGGTCTGGCCCGGTAGGCTTTCCGTGTGATCTTCAAGCGCATCGGAAACGGCCGGCCGTACCCCGACCACGGCCGGGAGAGCACCCGGCAGTGGGCGGACGTCGCACCGCGCCCGGTCCGCCTCGATCAGCTCGTGACGACGAAGCAGCAGCTCGATCTGGAGACGCTGCTCGCCGAGGACTCGACGTTCTACGGAGACCTCTTCGCGCATGTCGTGAAGTGGCAGGGCGATCTGTATCTGGAGGACGGGCTGCACCGGGCGGTTCGGGCGGCATTGCAGCAGCGGCAGGTGCTGCACGCGCGCGTCCTCGAACTGGACCAGTAACCCCCTGGCAGGTGACGGCGTTGCCCCTTTCGGGTGCAATCCGTGCGACCACGCGGTGTCGGATGATCGTTTATTAGTCACGGGCCCGTCGGAGCACTACGCTGCGCCCATGAGCATGCTGACTCCCCCCGGCATGGGCGGCAAGTACCGCATCACAGGCGACAAGTACCCGCGCATGCGGCCATCTCGGCGGCGTGGGCGGCTTGTTGTGGTCGTCGTCGCGTGCGGAGCGGTCCTCGGGGTCGCCGGGTGGGGGACGATGCAGCTCGTCGACGTCTTCACCGGTGGCGGCGGGACGGCTTCGGCCGCGCCCGGCGGGGACTGTGCGCCGAAGAAGGCCGTGCCGTCCGATGCGCCGAAGGTCGCGCTTCCGCAGCCCGCGCAGATCACTGTGAACGTCTTCAACGCGACCACCCGCAAGGGGCTCGCCAAGACCACCGCCGACGAGTTGAAGAAGCGGGGGTTCAAGGTGGGGCAGGTCGGGAACGCCGCCGCCCAGTTCGACAAGAAGGTTCCCGGCACCGGGGTGTTGGTGGGCCTGCCCGCCGCGTCCGGGACGTCTCTGTCGGTCGTCGGGGTCCAACTGCCCGGCGCCGAGCGGAAGACGGACGCCGCGCGCAAGGACGCGTCCGTGGACCTCGTCATCGGGAACGCGTTCAAGGGCCTGGCGACGCCGGCTGACGCGACCAAGGCCCTTGCCGCACTGAATGCGCCGAAGACGGCAACTGAGGTGACGAAGAAGGGCTGTTGAGAACCCAGCCCCGTCCGTCCGAGGAAGACCGCTACTCCGCCGCCCCGTAAAGGCGGTCCCCCGCGTCCCCCAGCCCCGGCACGATGTACCCCTGCTCGTTCAGCCGCTCGTCCACCGCCGCCGTCACCACCGTCACCGGCGTCCCCGCCAGCTCCCGCTCCATGACCTCGACGCCCTCGGGCGCGGCGAGCAGCACCACGGCCGTCACGTCGTCCGCACCCCGCCTGATCAGCTCGCGGATCGCGGCGACCAGCGTGCCCCCGGTGGCCAGCATCGGGTCCAGGACGTACACCTGGCGTCCGGAGAGGTCCTCCGGCATGCGGGTGGCGTAGGTCGACGCCTCCAGGGTCTCCTCGTTGCGGATCATGCCGAGGAAGCCGACCTCGGCGGTGGGCAGGAGGCGGACCATGCCGTCGAGCATGCCGAGGCCGGCGCGGAGGATGGGGACGACGAGGGGGCGGGGGTGCGACAGCTTCACGCCGGTCGTCTCGGTGACCGGGGTGACGATGTCGACCTGCTCGGTGCGGACGTCCCGGGTGGCCTCGTAGGCGAGGAGGGTGACCAGTTCGTCGGCCAGGCGGCGGAAGGTCGCGGAGTCCGTGCGCCGGTCGCGCAGCGTGGTGAGCTTGTGAGCGACCAGAGGGTGGTCGACGACGTGGAGACGCATACCCCCAGATTAACCGGGGCGACACCCGATTCGCTCTGGCGTCGGACCCCCGAACAGGTGGACAGTGGTCGTGACCGACTTGAACCGGGGTGGTGTGAACTGTGCCGGAACACGCAGAAGACGCAGAAACCGACGATGCCCCCGAGAGCCCGGCCGACCGCCGGCGCCGTCGCGCCCGTTTCCTGCGGGAGCTGGCGGAGGCCCGTGAGCTGCGCGACCGGGTCCAGCCGCGCAGGGCCAAGGCGGCTCGCCTCCGTCACGCGATGCGCATGCGGACGTTCCGCTGGTGACCCGGCGCGACCCCCTGAGGTGAAGATCACCGCCGTCTCACCCGCCTCAAGCCCCGCTCGTGCGTGGGCCGATGGCAAAGCCGCGTACGATCCGCTGGTGGCAGGAGCGAGTGCGCTGGTGGGTCGTGGTCATCCACGATCAAAATGCCGGACACAGGGTGCCGAAGACGTCCCCTGGAGCCCTGGTTTCTGCCACGATTCCGAGTGGGTGGGGCTCGGCGCCAGCGCTCTTGAACCACCCGAAGACCTCCGCCGGGGGGACCCCCAACCGGCACACCTTTGACCATCTGGGAGAGTCACGGTGTACTTCGCCGCACTGCTCGCGCGCACCGAAGACGGGTGGGAAGCGAGCGACACAGAGCTCGACGACGTGGAAACACTGTCGGATCTGGCCGACCTGGCCCGCGAGTCGTCCGTCGAGGACGACACGGTTCTCGTGCTCATCGAGCAGGAGGACGCCTGGTTCAGCGTCGTCCGCGTGGACGGCGAGGACGACCCCCGCGTCTACGTCTCGGACGCCGCGGTGGCCGCCCGCAGCTCGTACGGCGAGGTACTGCTCGCCGATCTGCTCGCCAAGGATTCCGACGACGATCTGGACGCCCTCGACCTCGACGGCACCGAGGACGGCGAGGAGGACGATGACGACGACTCGGCCGCCGAAGCCGTCCCGCACGGCCCCCTCGGCGACGCTCGCCTCCTGGACGACCTCGGCATCTCGGAGAAGCAGCTGAAGGCGTTCGACGCCGACGCGCTCACCGAGATCGCCGACGCCCTCGGCGCCACCGAGATCCTGGAAGCCGTCCGCTGACGTACGACCCCGTACGCGACCCCTGGCACCCCGCGATGCGGCTCGCCCTCGCCGAGGCGGAGCGAGCCGGTCCGGACGTCCCCGTCGGCGCCGTCGTCCTGGCTCCGGACGGGACGACGGTGCTGGCGGCAGCGCACAACGAGCGGGAGGCGTCGGGCGACCCGACCGCCCACGCGGAGGTCCTGGCACTGCGCCGGGCCGCCTCCGAGCTGGGCGAGTGGCGGCTCGTCGACTGCACGCTCGTCGTCACGCTGGAGCCGTGTGTGATGTGTGCGGGGGCGCTGGTGCAGGCCCGGGTGGACCGGGTGGTCTACGGGGCGCGGGACGAGAAGGCGGGGGGGGTGGGGTCGGTGTGGGATCTCGTGCGGGATCGGCGCCTGAACCATCGTCCGGAGGTGATCGGCGAGGTGCTCGCGGAGGAGTGCGCGACCTTGCTGACCAGCTTCTTTCGGGGTGCCTGAGGGGGCTGCGGATACGGATTTCCGAGCAGCCGGACCTGTGCTGTAAGGTCTCTCTCGGTAGCGTGTCCGAGCGGCCGAAGGAGCTCGCCTCGAAAGCGAGTGTGGCGCAAGTCACCGAGGGTTCAAATCCCTCCGCTACCGCTCATGTGAAGGGCCTCGCCGGTTGCGGCGGGGCCCTTCGAGTTTCTGCGACTCGGTCTCATCAATACGACGAAATGACTGGAACGGCGGCTACACTCACGCCCGGCAGCCAGGGGGATCAAGTCGCAGGGGAGGCGCGGTGGCGGTGCAGATCAAAAAAATCGCCGTCTACGTGCTCGTCGTGTTCGTGCTGTACGTGATCATCACGGACCCGGCCAAGGCGGCGGACTACGTGCAGCTAGGGTTCGAGGGCATATCCAACGCGGCGAAGGCCATCGGAGACTTCTTCACGTGGCTCGCCCACGGGGCCAAGTAGCCGCCCGCATCCCCCCAGGAGCGCGCGATGATCCGCCACTTGGTCCTGTTCAAGCTCAACGATGGCGTGAAGCCCGACGACGCGCAGGTGGTGGCCGGCGAGGCCGCGTTCGCCGCGCTCGCGGGCCGGATCGAGGACGTGAAGTCCTGGGAGCAGGGCTGGAACCTCTCCGACCGGCCCATCGCGTACGACTTCGCGATCAACTCGGCGTTCGCGGACGCGGAGGGGCTGAAGCGGTACATCGAGCACCCCGCGCACCAGGCCGGAGTGGCGCTGTGGCGTGAATTCGCGACGTGGATCGTCGCCGACTACGAGTTCTGAGGCCCCAACTCTCCCCGTTCGTCCTTCAACACGGCGTAATGCGGTGCTTGCACACAGTGGTGATGTCTTGTGATGCTATGACCGCTTTTGACGGATGAACGACGGATGATGAGGTGGCGTTGACCGTGTCGGCCAGTACTGCGCCACCCCAGGAGAGCGCGCCCGCGACAGTTGAGGAAACGGTTCCGGAGCCCGCGGAGCCGTCCGAGAGGCAGCGGCGCGGCGCGGACACCCGGGCCCTGACGACCGTCCTCTTCGGTCAGCTCAAGAACCTCATGCCGGGTACGCCGGAGCACCGCCGGGTGCGTACGGCGCTCATCGAGGCGAACCTCCCGCTCGTGCGCTACGCCGCCGCGCGGTTCCGCTCCCGCAACGAGCCGATGGAGGACGTCGTCCAGGTCGGGACGATCGGGCTGATCAACGCGATCGACCGGTTCGACCCCGACCGGGGCGTGCAGTTCCCCACCTTCGCGATGCCGACGGTCGTCGGCGAGATCAAGCGGTACTTCCGCGACAACGTTCGCACGGTCCACGTCCCGCGCCGGCTGCACGAGCTGTGGGTGCAGGTCAACGGGGCGACGGAGGATCTGACGACGGCGTTCGGCCGCACCCCCACGACCGCCGAGATCGCCGAGCGGCTCAGGATCGGCGAGGACGAGGTGCTGTCCTGCATCGAGGCCGGCCGCTCGTACCACGCGACGTCGCTGGAGGCCGCGCAGGAGGGCGACGGGCTGCCGGGGCTGCTGGACCGCATCGGGTACGAGGATCCCGCGCTGGACGGTGTGGAACACCGCGACCTCGTCCGCCATCTGCTCGTGCAGTTGCCGGAGCGTGAGCAGCGGATTTTGCTGCTGCGTTACTACAGCAATCTGACGCAGTCGCAGATCAGCGCGGAGCTGGGGGTCTCGCAGATGCACGTGTCGCGGCTGCTGGCCCGCTCGTTCCAGCGGCTGCGGTCGGCGAACCGTATCGAGGCGTGAGTCTGTTTTCTCCGGCGGCTGGCTGGGAATCGTAAGCAGGATCGATACGTCACCGGCGCGGGCGAATCGGCTCATCGGTTCTTTTGGGGCCGATTCGGGCTGAGACCTCGTCATACCCCTTCTGTGCAGGGCTGTTTCGTTAGTCACATGTCGACATGTCACTACAGCGTGTTGCCGACATGTGACATTCTGCCGGAAGCGCGTTTGCCGGGGCCTCGGCTCCGGTATTCAGGTGAAGGCTGACGTTCCGTCCGGGGCGTCCGCCGCGACCGTCCCGCGACCCAAAGGGGGTGGCATGTCCGCAGACCAGGGCAGCTCGAAGGTGCTCACGCTCGCGAAGAGCGCGTCCGCGCCCGTCGTGCCCGCCGAGCCGGACCCGCTCGACGACGTCACGGCCGACGTCCCGGCAGCACTCAACACCGGGCCGTCACCGGCGCTTCCCGCCCCCACGGAGGCCATCGACACCCGCACCCTGTCCCGCTCCCTGTTCCTGCGGCTCGCCGCGCTCGACGAGGACAGCCCCGAGCGGGCGTACGTCCGTGACACCCTCATCGAGCTGAACCTGCCGCTCGTGCGGTACGCGGCGGCTCGCTTCCGGTCCCGTAACGAGCCGATGGAGGACATCGTCCAGGTCGGCACGATCGGGCTGATCAAGGCGATCGACCGGTTCGACTGCGAACGCGGCGTGGAATTCCCGACGTTCGCGATGCCGACCGTCGTCGGTGAGATCAAGCGGTTCTTCCGGGACACGTCCTGGTCCGTCCGCGTCCCCCGCCGGCTCCAGGAGCTGCGGCTCGCCCTCACCAAGGCCAGCGACGAGCTCTCCCAGAAGCTCGACCGCTCGCCCACGGTGCCCGAACTCGCCGCCGTCCTCGGGGTGTCCGAGGAGGACGTCGTCGACGGGCTGGCCGTCGGGAACGCGTACACGGCGTCCTCGCTGGACTCTCCGGCGCCCGAGGACGACGGCGGCGAAGGGTCGTTGGCGGATCGGCTGGGGTACGAGGACACGGCCCTCGAAGGGGTCGAGTACCGGGAGTCGTTGAAGCCGCTGCTCGCCAAACTCCCGCCCCGCGAACGGCGGATCATCATGCTCCGCTTCTTCGCGAACATGACTCAGTCGCAGATCGGGGAAGAGGTCGGGATCTCGCAGATGCACGTCTCGCGGCTGCTCACGCGGACGTTGGCGCAGCTGCGGGACGGGCTCATCTCCGACTGACGTTTCGTTGCAGGGCAGTTGGGCCGCCGAGGGAGGCTTCGGTGGCCCAACTGCGTCTGCTACAGGCCCGAGTTCGTCCACCTGGCGACCAGGCCGTGCGCTGTGTTGTCGGGAGCGTCGATCGGGGTGTTCGCGGCGCCTTCGGCCGTGGCGATCTCGGTGCTGCGGGGGAACATGGCCTGTTCGTACTCGGTGAGTGCGGCCTCGATGTCGTCGGGGTGTGTGGCGAGGGCCTTGCCGAGGTCGGCGCCGTCCAGCATCGCCAGGTTGGCGCCCTCGCCGTTCGGGGGCATGAGGTGGGCGGCGTCGCCGAGCAGGGTCACGCCGGGGACCCGGTCCCACCGGTGTTCGGCCGGCAGGGTGTAGTAGGGGCGCAGGACCGGTGCGGTGTCGGTGTCGGTGATCAGCGCGGTGAGTTCAGGTGCCCAGCCCTCGAACTCCGCGGCGATCCGCGCGGTCGCCGCGGCGGCGTCGGTGAAGTCGATCTGGGCGAACCACTCCAGCGGCTCGCCCAGCGCCACGTACGCGTGCAGGGTGCCGCCGCTCTCCCGGTGCGCGAAGATCTCCCGGCCCGGCGAGGGCGCGATCAGCATCCCGCCGCCGACCGTCTTCGCGGCGACCGGGTGCCGGGTGTCGGCGTCGAACAGGTACGTCTCGACGAACGACGTGCCGACGTATATGGGGACGGCGCCGGAGAGCAGCGGCCGGACGCGTGACCAGGCGCCGTCCGCGCCGACCAGCAGGCTCGTGACGAGGGTGGTGCCGTCGGTGAAGGTCACCTCGTGGCGGCCGTCGCCGAGGGCACGGACCTCGGCGGCCTTGCGGCCCCAGCGGACGGTGCCGGCCGGGAGCGAGTCGATCAGCATCCGGCGCAGTTCGCCGCGCATCACCTCCGGGCGCCCGCCGGTGCCGTCGTCGGCCTTCTCGAACACGACGGTCCCGTCCGTGTCGAGAACCCGCATCGCCTCGCGGCCCGCCAGTACCAGGGCGCGGAACTCGGCCGTCAAACCGGCTGCTTCCAGGGCGAGTTGCCCGTTGTAGTCATGGATGTCGAGCATCCCGCCCTGCGCACGCGCCGACGCGGACGGCTCCGCCTCGTGGACGGTGACCGGGATGCCGTGGACGTGCAGGACGCGGGCCAGCGTGAGTCCGCCGAGTCCGGCGCCGATGATCGTGACCGGGGTGTGCATGGTGGCTCCCTCGGGATCGGGCCGCCGCGCGGTGAGCGGCGACCGGCTGTCCCTGAAAGGTGCCAGCCCCCGCCGACGGCCCACCGACATCCGGCCGACAGGCCCGACAGGGCTCCGACACGGCGCCGACGGACCGCAAAGGCGGTGCCTTCAGGCGTGGTTCAGCCGTGGTTCAGCCAGAGAACGAACCCGGCGACGACGAGCAGCACGGGTGCGAAGACCCCGCCGACGCCCGGAGCGCGTCGGGTGACGGCACACCACAGCCCCATCCCCACGGCGGGGATCCAGCCGCCGAAGTAGAGGATCCAGCCGATCCGGTCACCGGCGTCGGTACGGAACGTGAAGAAGGTCAGGAAGGCGAGGAAGGCGAAGATCGCCGGTGACCCCCAGAGGGTGTCCTCGATCGACTGAGCTCGCGGTTTCGGCTTGCTGCTGGGAACAGACGAATCCTGGGGTGTCATGGCCCCGTCCTTTCTTCACCGGGTTCCGGTTCCTTCGGTCGCGGCGGTGGGGCCGCTGTGAAGTATCGCCTCGCAGCCGCCCGCCCCGTATCCGCCGACCGACCCCCTCCACTCGGCGGATCCCCTTCCCCCAGAAGGCATCGCCCCTGGTCCGGGGCTGTTTGCGTATTCTTTGCGAGACCGCTTTACCGACAGTGCAGGGCTGGGGGGAACACCATGCGGGTGTTGCTGGCGATGGACGATCTCGGGCTGAGAACCCGGGTGCAGACACAACTCGCGTACGTACACGGCGACCCGGGTGCGCGTCCGAACGGCTCCGGCAGCGGTACGGCTCGACGGTCCCCTTTGTCCCCGAGGGAGCAGGAGGTGCTGTCCCTTGTCGCGCGGGGTCTCACCAACATCCAGATCGCGAAGTCGCTCTATCTGAGTCCGACGACCGTCAAGGGCCATATCAGCATGATCCTGCGGAAGTTGGGAGTGGCGAACCGGGTACAGGCGACGGCCCTTTTCGCTGGGCAGATCACCGCATAGCTCCCGAGAGGAACCTCCCCATGTCCAGGCCCTCGCGCCTCACCAGCGGCGTGCTGTGCTCCGCCGTATCGCTCGTACTCGCCGCCACGGCGTCACTCACGGGCTGTTCGTCGCCGCCTTTCAGTACGGGAGAGAACGCGTACGACGTCGAGGAGCCGGTCACGGCGCTGCGGATCGACAGCTTCAACGGAGACATCGAGGTGGTTCCCGGCACCGGGGACACCGTCGAGGTCGTCGAGGCGTACGAGTACACCAAGGGCAAACCGAAGGTCCAGCACTCCGTCAGCGGTGGCGAACTGCTCCTGAGGAACTCGGGGTGCGACTCCGCTCTCATGTACGACAAGTGCGGGGTGGCCTACCGGGTGGAGGTACCCGCGTCCACGGTCCTGCGCCTGCGGACCGGCGGCGGTGACATCCACGCGGAGAACCTTTCGGGGAACGTCCACGCGGAGGTCGGGGGTGGCGATGTCACGCTCTCCTTCGCCGCCGCGCCGGACAGTGTCGACGCGCGTTCCGAGAGCGGCGACGTCACCGTACGCCTCCCCCGAGGGTCGTCGTACGCGGTGAACGCCACCGCTGAGGACGGGGAGCGCACCGTGGAGGTCGGAACGGCCGCTTCCTCCCCGAACCGGGTCCGGGTGCACTCAGAGTTCGGCGATGTCCGTGTGGTGCACGTGCGTTGACGGCGGCCCTGCCCTAGCTCGCGAGGAACTCCCCCAGTACTGCGGCGACTTCACCCGGCGAATCCATCGCGATGAGGTGTGCCGCCCTCTCGAACTCGACGAACCTCGCGCCGGGGATCTCCGTCGCGTACCTGCGGGCGATCTCCTGGAAGTCGGGGACGTCCAGCTTGCCGACGCCGACGAGGGCCGGGACGCGGAGGTCGGCGGGGTTCCCCTTGCCGGGGCCCTGGGAGTGTTCGCCGACGATGCCCTGGTTCTTCAGCAACGTCCGCATGGGGGCGCGGAGTTGGTCCGCCAGCCCCTCTCCCACCTCGCTCCAGCTCCGCGCGGGGCCGCGCAGCCACATGTCCAGGTTGAGCTGTACGGCGGCGTCCAGGTCACCCTTCTCCAGGGCGGCCGTCTCGATCGCGTCGTACTCGATCATGTCCGCGGACCAGTCGTACCCCGGCCAGGGCGCCGCCAGGATCGCGAGGGAGTGGACTCGGTCGGGGTGGGCGAGGGTGAAGTCGAGGGCGATCCGCCCTCCCCAGGACGCGCCCACGACGTGGACGCGGTCGTGGCCGAGGTGGGTCAGGAGGTGGGCCAGGTCGTCCGTTTCGCGGAAGGGGGCGGTGGGGGGTGCGGAGTCGCCGAAGCCGCGCAGGTCGTAGCGGATGACGGTGTGGGTCGCCGCGAGGGTGGGGGTGACCGCGTCCCACAGGTGGTGGTCGGTGACGCCGGCGTGGACGAGGACGACGGGTGGGCCGTCGCCGGTGGTGGTGTGGGCGAGGGGGGCGTCGCGTCTGTGCATGGGGGGATGATCTCAGGGGGAGCGGTGCGGCCGTCTCCGTCGGCTATAGTTGATCACGAGCTGGTCGCCGCAACTCCGGTTGGCTGGTTACGCGTTGGTGGTCCAAGGAAAGATGCCCCGCTTCCTGCGGGGAGATGCAGGTGCAAGGCCTGCCCGGCGCTCCATTCATTGCTCTGGCCGCAGGTGAATTCTGCGCGCCAGAGCAATTTGGCGTTGCCGTAACGGCGTTCGAGCCGCCAGCACCCGCGAGCAGAGCAGCAAGGTGGTCCGGGAACCCTTGTCGTCGGTCATGCCGTGTACAGCGACCGGCGCGCACGCACCACGTGGGCGGCGGTCAGGAGGGCGGCGGTGGCGGTGGTCAGGAGGAGGGCCGCGAGGGGTTCGGGGACGGGGTGCGGGGTGGGGGGCTGGAAGCTGCCCACGAAGTCCAGGTGGGGGTGGGCGATCGCCATCAGGAGGTTGCGGGGGTCGTAGGGGCCCAGGACCGGGAGCAGGAGGAAGGCGGCGAAGAAGGGCGGCAGGACGGGCAGGGGCCGGCCTGCGAGGAGGGCTGTGCTCATGCCGAGGAACGCGAAGAGGAGGCTGGTGAGCAGCAGCATGCCGAGGGTGGGCAGGGCGGACCACGGGGAGAGGTCGGCGGGGATCTCCATGCGGCGCGCGTCGACCCGGTCGTACGCCGTCAGGTACAGCGCCGTACTCGTCAGCAGGGTGACGGCGAACGCGGCGGCGGTGAGGGCGGTGGTGACCGCCGTCAGGGTGAGCGCCTGGGAGGCGAACAGGCGGCCGGGGCCCTCCCGTACCGCACGGAACTTGAGGGTCTTGTGGTGGGTGTCGCGGGTGGCCGCGATCGCGCCGTAGGCGAAGAAGACCAGGGGAGCGACGACGAAGCACAGGACCTGGAGGAGGTTGACGGCGCCCTGGAAGGGCTGGAGGCCCGCGAGTGCCTGCCCGGCGTGCTCCCAGGTGTCCCGTAGCGGGTCGTCGGTGGGGTCACCGCCCCGGCCGATCGCGCGGTCGAAGGTGTAGCCGCCCTCGCCGCGCAGGTAGGCCCACTCGCGCCAGAGGCTGTCGACCGCACCGCGTGCCGTGGAGTACGCGCCGAACGCGAAGACCGAGGCGACCGCCGCGAAGCAGACCAGGGTGTACAGGAGGTACCGGGAGGCCCACTGGTAGCGCAGGTCAGTGCGGACGGTGCGGAGGGTCCGGACGACGGGCGAGGTAGGCGTCCTCCAGGCGGTCTCCGGCGGAGTGGTCGAAGTCAAGTCTGCTGAGCCCGTTCTCGGAGAGGGCGAACACGTCGTCCGCCACCCGGTCGTAGAAGTCGAATTGGTGGCCTGACGCGATCAGGACGCAGTCCTCTTTGAGGCGGGTGAGGGCGCTGCGGAGCCACTGGAGGCTGTCGTAGTCCAGCCCGTTGGCGAGTTCATCGAGGACGACATACCCGGGGCGGGCGAGCAGCAGGGCTGCCGTGTACAGCTTCTTGCGCTGGCCGTAGGACAGGGCTCGGGCCTGCTTGCGTACGGTCCCCCGGTCCAGGACACCGTCGGCGACGGTCCGCACGTCCTCCCAGGTCACCTTGGCCCCGGTCAGGAAGCGCAGGTTCTCCAGGCCGGTCAGATGCGGGTACAGGGCGCAGTCGTCGAAGACGGGGAAGACGCGGTCACGGACATCCGTCAGCGGCCTGCCGCCGAACTCGACACTCCCCTCGTAACTCTCCAGCCCCGTCACGCACTTGAAGAGGGTGGTCTTGCCCGCGCCGTTGGGCCCCAGGAGGTAACTCACCCTGCCGGTACGGAAGTCGGCGTTCAGGTCGGCCAGGACCGTGTGGTCGCCGTAGGTCTTGGTGAGGGATCTGATGCTGATCATCTGTGGTCGGCCCGTCGCATGTGGACGCCGGGGGCGGGGAGCGCTCCGGAACGCTCCCCGCCGCCCGCCGCGCGCATGCCGTGGCGTCAGCCCTTCCAGTTCCAGGAGCCGGACTTGGTGCCCGAGAAATAGTGGGTGTAGTCCTTCGAGTACACCTTCACGTCACCCCACGGCGTGGGGATCCCGGCGCCGATGGTGTTCTTGGCCCGCCATTTGTGGGTGCCGGAGTCGGTCTGGTAGCGCGTGATGCCGCCGTTCTTGGCGATGTTCGGGAAGACGTGGCCGTTCTCCTGCCACCCGTCCGACGAGGTGACCTTGCTGCCGTTGTAGCCGAAGTACACGGTGTCCCTGGTCCACATCAGGGTGCTGCCCCGTTTGAACTGCGCCTTCTTGTACTTGGTCGCGGCAGCGGCGGCCAGCGTGCGGGGCCGTTCGTCGTCGTAGAACTCCTCGGGGAGTTCCGCGTCACCCGTCTCCTGGGGGACGACAACGGCGTCGGCCTCCGGTTCGTCGGTGAAGGCCGCGAGCTGCTCCGGCTCCAGGAGGCCGGGGTCGACGGCCTCTCCGTCCTCGCTGACCGCGATGGGGACGTCCGTGTCGGTCGCGAAGGCGACGGCTGCCGGTGAGACGACGGCAAGAGTGAGGCCGCAGGTGGCCGCGAGGGTCACTAAGTGCTTGCGCACCCGATCTCCGTTCGGTGGGCATGGTCATTCACCAACGCCCCCCGTTTCAGGCGTTGTTGACCATGTCTGTGCAAACAACCGTAATGAGATGACCAAGTGCGTTCAGTTAGGTGGATCACGATTTTTCCGTGAATCCGTCACTTCTTGGTGCACGAGCGGGCCGGTGAGGGCATGGGAACGAGCCCCGCCGCGATGCCCGGCAGGGCTCGTGGGCCGGTCGTTTCTACTTGAAGGCCAGCCAGGCGACCGCCGCGATGACCACGACGGCCGCCACGATGCCGAGGATCAGGCCGGTGCGGGGGCCGGAGGAGGTGTTGGGGGTGGCGGCCGGGGACGACGCCTGGGGGGCGCCCTCGTCGACGAACGCGCGGAACATCTGGGTGCTGCCGGCGGGGTCGTAATTGCCCTGCGGGTTCTGGTTGTTAGCCATGCGTCGAGAGGTTAGCGAAGAGGGAGGTGGGGGCCCAAGCCGGGGGCTTCGGGTAGGGGGGTGTTTACTTTCGCGATACTTGCCTTTGCCAAGTTTTTGGTGATCGAACCTCTCCATTTATTTGCCTGTAGCAACCAACTGGTCCTACGGTTGCTTAAGGCAACGATGATGGGAGGTGGAGAGGGTGCCCGGACAGGGGCAGTTCGAGGAGTTGGCCCGGCAGCTGAGTGCCGTGGGCGCGGTCAAGCGGGAGCTGGAGCGGATTCTGCCGCAGGACTGCCCTGGCGGGTCCGCGGCGGTGCTGGGGCTGCTCGGGCGCTACGGGGAGATGCGGATGACGCACCTCGCGGAGCTGCTGGCCGTGGACATGTCCGTGAGCAGCCGGCACGTCGCTCACCTCGTGGAGCGCGGATGGATCGAGCGGGGTGCCGACCCCGCGGACAAGAGGTCCCGGATCCTGCGGCTCACCCCGGCGGGACGACAGAAGCTCGCGGAGTTGTCGCGGCGGAGCGTGGAGTTGCTCGCCGACCGGCTGGACGACTGGTCCGAGGCGGACGTCGAGCAGCTGACCCGCCTGTTGACCCGGTTGCGCGACGGGTTCGGGGAGTGCAGGCAGGGGAGGCCGCAGCACGCCCTCCGGATCGAGCCCCAACCCCCACCCCCCACCCGAGCCACACACCTCACCCGTACACCCACGACCACCTAAGAGAAGGAACCCCATGGCCACCACCACACCCCCCGGTGTGCGGGCGCACAGCAAGCACGGCGGACCCAAAGCGCACGAGCACGCCCCCATGTCCCACCGCCAGATCCTGGAGGCCCTCTCCGGCCTGCTGCTCGGCATGTTCGCGGCGATCCTGTCGTCGACGATCGTGTCGAACGCGCTGCCGGAGATCATCAAGGACCTCGGCGGCGGGCAGTCCGCGTACACGTGGGTCGTCACCGCCGCCCTGCTCTCCATGACCGCGTCCACCCCGATCTGGGGGAAGCTCGCGGACCTGGTCAGCAAGAAGCTGCTGGTCCAGATAGGCCTGGTCATCTACATCGTCGGGTCGGTCGTCGCCGGCCTCGCGCCGAACTCCGGTGTGCTGATCGGCGCCCGGGTCGTGCAGGGTCTCGGTGCGGGTGGCCTCACCGCGCTCGCGCAGATCATCATGGCCGCGATGATCGCGCCGAGGGAGCGGGGCCGGTACTCGGGGTACCTGGGAGCCACGTTCGCGGTCGCGACCGTCGGCGGCCCGCTGATCGGCGGGGTCATCACCGACACCAGCTGGCTCGGCTGGCGCTGGTGCCTGTACGTGGGTGTGCCGTTCGCGCTGATCGCTCTGGTGGTGCTCCAGAAGACGCTGCACCTGCCGGAGACGAAGCGTGCGGTGAAGGTCGACTGGACCGGCGCGTTCTTCATCACCGCCGCCGTCAGCCTGCTGCTCATCTGGGTCACTTTCGCGAACGACAAGTACGACTGGCTGTCGTGGCAGACGTACGTGATGGTCGGCGGATCGGTGCTGCTGGCCGCGCTGTTCATCTTCACCGAGACGAAGGCATCCGAGCCGATCATCCCGCTGCACCTCTTCCGCAACCGGACCATCACCCTCGCCTCCGTCGCGTCCCTGTTCGTCGGTATCGCGATGTTCTCCGGCACGGTGTTCTTCAGCCAGTACTTCCAGCTCGCCCGCGACAAGTCCCCGACGATGTCCGGGGTGTTGACGATCCCGATGATCGCCGGCCTCTTCGTCGCCTCGACCGTCTCCGGCCAGATCATCACCAAGACCGGCAAGTGGAAGGCGTGGCTCGTCACGGGCGGCGTCCTGCTGACCGCCGGGCTCGGACTGCTCGGGACGATGCGGTACGACACCGCGTACTGGCAACTCGCCCTGTTCATGGCCGTCATGGGTCTCGGCCTCGGCATGATGATGCAGAACCTGGTCCTCTCCACCCAGAACCAGGTGGCCCCGCACGAACTCGGCGCCGCCAGCTCCGTCGTCACCTTCTTCCGCTCCCTCGGCGGCGCGGTCGGCGTGGCCGCGCTCGGGTCCGTGATGTCGACCCGGATCACGCACTACGCCAAGGACACGATCACGTCCCTCGACCCGCAGTCGCAGCTCGCCGCCGCGAAGGCGAGCGGGTCCGGCGCGATCCCCGACATGAACTCCCTGCCCGCGCCGATTCGGAACTGGCTGGAGAGCGCGTACGGGCACGGCATCGCCGACGTCTTCCTGTACGTCGCCCCGATCGCGCTCCTCGCGTTCTTCGTCACGCTGTTCATCAAGGAGGTTCCGCTGCGGACGAGCGGGGCGCTCGCGCAGGCGGCGGCTCGGAGCGAGGCTCCCGCAACGCCGGTGACGACGCCGTCGTGGGCCGAGGCCGAGGAGAAGGTGCCCGCCCTCGCCGGAGCAACCGCCGTACAGGCAACGCCTGTTGCCTCCATCGGCAGCAGCTCGGACGACGCCCCCGGCACCCCCGTCCACGGCCACGTCCGAGGCGCCGAGAACACCCCCGTCCCGCACGCCGCCGTCACCCTCATCTCCCTCACCGGCCGCCAACTCGGCCGCGCGGTGGCCCAGTCGGACGGCTCCTACGGCGTCGAGGCGCCCGGCGCCGGCTCGTACGTCCTGATCGCCTCGGCGGACGGCTTCCAGCCGCAGGCGGCGACGATCGTCGTGAACGGTGAGCCGGTCGCGTACGACATCCTGCTCAGCGGGACCAGCGGCCTCGCCGGCGTCGTCCGCGCCGCGACGAGCGGGGACGGCGTCAAGGACGCGATGGTCGTCGTCACCGATGTGCGCGGGGAGCTGCTGGCCACCGGCACGACCGGGGAGCAAGGTGCCTTCTCCTTCGGGGAGTTGGTGCCGGGCACGGTGACCGTCGCCGTCAACGCGGACGGGTTCCGGCCGCGCGCGCTGCCCGTCGAGATCGGGGGCACCGGGGTGACGCGCGTGGAGGTCGTCCTCGACGCGGGCGTCCACCTCCAGGGTGTCGTCCGCGCCCCGCACGGTCCGCTCGCCGACGCGCGCGTGACGCTGGTGGACGCGGCCGGGAACGTCGTCGGGACCTCGACGACCGGGACGGACGGCGCGTACGCCTTCTCCGACCTCGACAGCGGGGAGTACACCGTCATCGCGACGGGGTATCCGCCGGTCGCCGCCGGGCTGACGGTCGCCGGGCGCGGCGTCGACGGCCACGACATCGAACTCGGCCACCCGGGCGAGTGAACGAGCGTTGAGCAGGGGCCCGGGGCGGGACGGCCACCCCGGGCCCCTTTTCATTCCTGAGGAGTTGTGACATGGCGTTGAGCGCCAGAATCCGGACGAAGGACGGCTGGGCGGTGTCCCACGCGGTCGTGACCGTGGCCGACATGACCGGGACGCAGGTGCTGCGGGCCGAGGCGGACGACGACGGTGTCGTCCGGGACGCGACGCCGCTGGCGCCCGGTGCGCACACCGTCATCGTGACGGCCGTGGGGTATGCGCCGGTCGCGTCGACGGCGTTGGTGACGGCGAGTGGACGCGCCGAGGTGGGGAACGTGACGCTGGCCCGGCAGGGCGGCACCGAGTTGCCGCCGCCCGGGGTGTGGACCGTCGACCCCGTGCACTCCTCCGTGGGGGCCGTGGCCCAGCATCTCGGGATCTCCAGTGTGCGGGGGCGGTTCACCGAGTTCACGGCGACGATCGAGGTCGCGCCGGACGACGTGGCCAAGTCCCGTGTGGAGGCGGTGATTCGGGCGGCGTCCATCGACACGGGGAACGCGCTGCGGGACGAACATCTGCGGTCGCCCGATTTCCTGGACGTCTCGGCGTATCCCGACATCACCTACCGGTCCGGCGGGTTGACCGTCGCCGGGGACGACCGGTGGGTCGTGCACGGGGAGTTGGGGATGCGCGGGGTCGTGCGGGACGTCGATCTCGAACTCTCCTACCTCGGGACCGGGGCGGATCCCTGGGGCGGGACCCGGGCCGCGTTCCGGGCCGTCGGGGAGTTGCGGCGGGAGGACTTCGCCATGAACTACAACCAGGTCGTGGCTGCCGGGATCGCCGCGATCGGGACGACGTTGCGGGTCGAGCTGGAGGTGCAGGCCGTCCAGGGGGAGTCACTGCCGGGGGCGTGAAGGCGTTGCTTCTACGCTGAGGCCATGGCATCGAACATCGCTACCAACACGCCCGTCTCCCTCGAAGAGCTGCTCGACTTCGTACGGCCCCGGCACCGCGCCCTGCTGATCACCCGGCGCGGGGACGGGGGCCCGCAGGCCTCTCCGTTGACCTGTGGCGTGGACGACTCCGGCCGCATCGTCATGTCCACGTACCCCGAACGGGCCAAGACGCGGAACGCGAAGCGGGACGAACGGGTCAGCGTCGTCGTCCTGAGCGACGAGTGGAACGGGCCGTGGGTCCAGGTCGACGGGGTCGCCGAGGTCATCGACTCCCCCGACTCCGTGGAGCCGTTGGTGGAGTACTTCCGGAACATCTCCGGGGAGCACCCCGACTGGGACGAGTACCGGGAGGCGATGGTCCGGCAGGGCAAGTCCATCATCCGGATCACCCCCGAGAAGTGGGGGCCGGTGGCGACCGGCGGCTTCCCGGCGCGGCTCGCCACGCCGGACGCCTGAACGTCAGGCGCGGTCCATCATCGCCTTGATGCCGGCCAGCAGCAGGTCCAGCGCGAACTCGAAGTCCCTGTTGTGCATCTCGACGATCGTCGCCGCGCCCCGCGCCTCCACCAAGTCCCTTGTCTCCTCCGCCATTTGCGTCATGTCCTCACTGGAACGGAAGAGTTCGAGGGACTGTCGGTAATATTCGTCCGGCGCCAGGCCCGACTCTGACGTCTGGGCGAAGAAGTGGGCCTCCATCGTGCCGAATCCGTAGACGAACTGGAAAACGGCCGCGATGACGCCGGTGAGGTTCTCGACGGGCAACTCGGTTCTACGAACGGCCTGTTGAACCGCTCGGGCGAATTCGAGCGAGTTGGGACCGATGTTGAGATACCGGCCCCCGAGAGGTGACGCCCAGGGGTGCCGGACCAGCAACGTCCGGTACCAGGCGGCCAGTTGGCGCAGCTCCGGCTGCCAGTCGTCGGCCCGGGGGAGGGGGACCTCGCCGTAGACGTGATCCAGCGCCAGTTCGAGGAGTTCGTCCTTCGTCTCGACGTACCAGTAGACCGACATCGCGGTGACGTTCAGTTCCGCCGCCAGCCTCCGCATGGAGAACTTGTCGAGACCCTCGGCGTCGAGGAGGCGGACGGTGGCGGAGGTGATGCGGGGGCGGTCGAGGTTGGTGGGCTGGGTGGACCTACGTCGGCGCTCCTTGTCGGCGAGCCACACACTTTGCCTGGTCACGGGGCCACCTCCTGAATTTTCCGGTAACTGCAACACCCTAAGGGGCGCGAGGCTGTGTCGATTTGCGGCCACCGCCGCCACTAAACAGAAAGCTCCTCCCCCTCGGGCGTCTTGTCACCAGCCGCCCGCCTCAACAGAACCCCCGCGACCACACCCCCCAGCACCACAGCCCCCGCCCCCACCAACTGTCCTTCCCGCAACCCCTCTTCCAACTCCGCGGACGACGTCAACACCGCCCCCAGCACAGCGACCCCCAGCCCCGCCCCGAACTCCGCCACCATCCCGTTGACCCCCGCCCCCACCCCCGCCCTGGCCGGCGGAATGGAACTCATGATCGCGTGAGCCATCGCAGGGCTCGCGACAGCGGTCCCCGCCCCGATCATCACCAGCCCCGCCAACGTCCCGGCATACCCCCGCTCCCCCGACACCCCGATGGACACGAGCCCACCGCCCATCACCACCATGCCGGCCAGAATCGACACCGGCCCGCCGAACTTCCCGGTGATCCGCGCGGCGATCCCCGTGAAGTTGAGCAGCACGACGGTCACAGCAAGCGGCACCGTACGCAGTCCCGCCTCCAACGGCCCATATCCAAGGACGAGTTGGAGATGCTGGGTCAGCAGGAACAACGCACCCCCCATCCCGAACGTCACCAGCACCGCCCCGGCGACCGCCCCCGTGAACTCCCGGTTCCGGAAGAACGACAGATCGAGCATGGGGTGGGGAATCCGGCTCTCCCACCAGGCGAACCCCGCGAGAACGACCACGGCGACACCCCCGCTCCCCAACACCCGCGCCGACAGCCACCCGTGCTCCGGCCCCGAGATGATCGTCAGGACGAGCGACGACATCCCGACCGTGGAGAGCAGCGCGCCGAGCAGATCGGGCCGGTCCCCCTGAGGGTTCTTGGACTCGGGCACGAGAGCGACGACGGCGATCAACGCGACTGCGGCCACCGGGAGGTTGATCAGGAAGATCGCGCCCCACCAGAAGTGCCCCAGCATGAACCCCCCGACCAACGGCCCCGTCGCGAACCCGAGCGAGTTCACCGCCGCCCAGATCCCGATCGCCCTGGGCTGCTCCTCCGGCGGGAAGATCTGCATCGCCACCGCAAGGGTCGTGGTGACGAGGAGGGCCCCACCGACCCCCATCCCCGCCCGGGCGGCGATGAGTTGACCGGTGGAGGAGGCGAGCGTGGCGACGAGTGAGCCGGCGCCGAAGAGGACGAGGCCGGCCAGGAGCATCCGCTTGCGCCCGTACCGGTCGGCCGCACTGCCCGCCGTGAGGAGAAGGCCCGCCTGGACGAGGGAGTACGCGTTGACCATCCACTGGATGTCCGCGGTGCTCGCGCCCAACTCCGCCTTGAGGGAGGGGATCGCGACGTTCAGGACGGTGTTGTCGAGGAGGACGGTGAGTTGGGCGAGGGCGATGACGCCGAGGATGAGCCAGCGTTGGGGGTGGGGCTGGATGGGGGGTGCGGGGGTCGTCGTCGACATGCTGTACACCGTATAAGTAACCCTGTACACCGTACAAGGCCGTACGGTGTACAGGGCGCCGTCCTCTTCGTCGGCTAGCTGCTCGCCTTCTGCGTGAGGTCGTAGAACGTGGCCGAACCCACCGTCACCTTCTTGAAGTTGGCCTCGACCCAGGAGGTGATCTGGGACGACGTACCGGCGGAGGAACCGCCCCTCATCCCGCCGCCGAAGCCGTCGGAGCCACCGGAGATGAAGTAGTGGATCTTCCCTTCCTCCACGTACCGCTTGAACTGCGCCAGCGTCGGAGACGGATCCGTGCCGTTGAACCCACCGATCGACATCACCGGCTCACCGGTCGCCAGCTGATAACTCGCCGCGTTCTGCGCACCGACGGCCGCCGCGACCCAGGTGTACTCGGAACTGCCGGTGCCGAGCAGCTTCTTGGCCTCGGAGGTGACGCTCGCACCGTTGAGCAGCCCGCCGACGCCACCGCCACGACCCATCTCCCCGCCCATGCCGCCACCCATACGGCCACCCGGGAACCCTTGCGAATTCCCGTTCCCCTGCGGCCCGTTGCCCAACTGCCCGTTCCCTCGCAGCCCATTACCCCGCTGGCCCTGCCCAGGCATCCCACCCCCCATGCCACCCCGTATACCGCCCCCGCCAGGCCCACCACGCCCACCCATCACCGACGCCCCCGCAGGCCCCGCCGTGACGATCGACCCGACGTGCCCTTCCTGAAGCGTGCTGACGGTGTAGGCGGCCGGCCCCGCCAGCGCCGCAACGAGGCTCACCGAGGCGGCGGCCAGCGCGAGTTGGCGGCTGATGCGACCGGCGAAGACCAACCCCAGCGCCCCGACCAGCCCCCCGACCAGCACGACCCACTTGAGCCACGGCAGATAATCCGGCGTCCGGTTCAGCAGGACATACCCCCAGGCCGCCGCCGAGACAACCGCCCCGGCAAGGGTGATGGACGCCCAGACCTCCCCCCGCCTCTCCCACAACAGCCCCGCACCCATACCGACCATAGCCGCGATGTACGGCGCGAGGGCAACGGTGTAGTACTGGTGGAAGATCCCCGCCATGAAGCTGAAGACGACGGCGGTCATCAGCAGCGAGCCACCCCACACGAGGAACGAACTCCGCGTGACGGACGTCCTCTTGAGCCGCCGAGTCGCGACCAGCGCCGCCACCAGCAGAATCAGCGCGGCCGGCAGCAGCCACGAAATCTGCCCGCCGATCTCGGAGTTGAACATCCGGTCCCAGCCGGTCTCCCCCCACTGCCCGGTACGACCGCCACCACCCCCGCCGACGGACCCGGTCTCCTCACCGTTCAGCCGCCCAAGTCCGTTGTAGCCGAAGGTGAGTTCAAGGAACGAGTTGTTCTGCGACCCCCCGATGTAGGGCCGAGAGGACGCGGGCCACAGTTCGACGATCGCCACCCACCAGCCGCCGGAGACGACCAACGCCCCGGTCGCTGCGGCGAGTTGACCGAGCCGCCTCTTCAGCGGGACCGGCGCGCAGACCCCGTACACGGCGGCCGGCGCCGGCAGGATCAGGAACGCCTGGAGCGTCTTCGCGAGGAACGCGAACCCGATCGCGACCCCGGCCCACAGCAGCCACTTCGTCCGGCCGTCCTCCAGCCCACGGACGACGAGATAGCAGGCCACCGCCATGAGCAACGCCAGCAGCGCGTCCGGGTTGTTGAACCGGAACATCAGCGCGGCGACCGGCGTGAGCGCCATGACGGCACCTGCGATCAGCCCCGCCGCCGGGGAGAACCGGCGCCGGACCGCCGCGTACACGACGGCGACCGTCCCGACCCCCATCAGCACCTCGGGGACCAGGATCGCCCACGAGTTGAGCCCGAAGATCCGCACGGACAGGGCCATCGGCCACAGCGCGGCGGGCGGCTTGTCCACGGTGATGGCGTTCGCCGCATCCAACGACCCGAAGAAGAACGCCTTCCAGGACTGCGAGCCGGCCTGAACCGCCGCCGAGTAGAAGGAGTTGGCGTACCCGGAGGAGTCGAGGTTGTAGAGGTAGAGGAGGAAGGTCGCGACGAGAAGTCCGTGGAAGGCGGGCCGGACCCAAGCCGGATCGTCGGCCCGACCCCGCCAAAGCCTCTGCCAACGCCCCTTCTCACCAAGTGAGTTGGCCTCGGCGTGCGCCGGAATCTCCGCACGTTCACCCTGGAGCGTCGTCATCACCGCTCCTCCCCGCCCAGGCTCGCGGCCTCTCGCCGATCCGAGAACACCCACACCCGGAACAGCAGAAACCGCATCACGGTCGCCGCGAGATTCGCCGCGACAAGAACGGCAAGCTCGGTGAGGTGCGAGGGACTCGACGTGGCCGCGTTCAGCGCCGCCAGCGACCCGCTCGTCAGCGCGAGGCCGATCCCGAAGACGACGAGCCCCTGTGCCTGGTGCTTCACCGCCCCGCCGGGACCCCGCACGCCGAACGTCAGCCGCCGGTTCGCGGCGGTGTTGGCCACCGCCGAGACGAGCAGCGCGAGCGCGTTGGCGGCCTGCGAGCCGGTGAACGTGCGGAAGCCGCTGTACAGCAGCAGGTAGAAGAGCGTCGACAGCCCGCCGACCACACAGAAGCCGACGAGCTGCCGGGCCAGTCCCTTGGGTACGTCCATGATCTCTCGGTCGCGGGGGTCGTCACCGAACGGCCTGGTCAGCCGGTCCAGCGGAAGCGAACCGGTGGCCAGGGCCTTCCCAACGCGCCATACCCCCTTCAGGTCGTCGGTCGCCGTCTTGACGATGTGGACGGTGGAGTCGGGGTCGTCGACCCAGTCGACCGGGACCTCGTGGATCCGAAGGCCCGCCCGCTCCGCGAGGACCAGCATCTCAGTGTCGAAGAACCAGCCGGTGTCCTCCACCAGCGGCAGCAGGACGAGCGCCACATCGCGCCGGATGGCCTTGAACCCGCACTGCGCGTCCGAGAAGCGCGCCTGGAGCGAGCCCCGCAGGACCAGGTTGTACGACCGGCTGATGAACTCCCGCTTGGCACCCCGTACGACTCGGGAGCTACGGGTCAGCCGGGACCCGATGGCCAGGTCGGAGTGGCCGGAGATCAGCGGGGCGACCAGCGGGAGCAGGGCGTTGAGGTCGGTGGAGAGGTCGACGTCCATGTAGGCGAGGATCGGCGCGTCCGAGGCGGACCAGACGGTCCGCAGCGCCCGGCCTCGGCCCTTCTGCTCCAGCCGGTGGGACCTCACCCCTGGGAGGTACGCCTCAAGGTTCTTCGCGACCACCGGAGTGGTGTCGATCGAGGCGTTGTCCGCGATGGTGATACGGAAGG
Source organism: Streptomyces sp. S6 (assembly GCF_054880855.1). NCBI lineage: Bacteria > Bacillati > Actinomycetota > Actinomycetes > Kitasatosporales > Streptomycetaceae > Streptomyces > Streptomyces sp. S6. The sequence continues at coordinate 42,696 of NZ_JBTYMC010000008.1, forward strand.
GGTAGGGGAAGGTCTCGACGAGGTGCGCGTGCAGCCGCTCGACGCACGGGCCGAGGTCCTTCTCCTCGTTGTGGACGGGGATCACGACATCCAGGACAGGCGTTCCGGCGGCGCCGGCCGGGAGGTGCTCCCGGGCCGGCAGGGTGCCGGGGGAAGAGTCGGTTCGCATGACGGCGACTCTGGTCGGGCGCCCTGTCGCACCCATGTGGTGGGACTGTGCTTGCCCTGTGAGTCGAGCACGGGCAGGTGCACGGTGAACACGGTTCGTCCGGGCACGCTGTCCACGGTCACCGCACCGCCGTGCGCGGTCGCGACGGCCTGGACGATGGCAAGGCCCAGCCCCGTACTACCCGTAGTACGTGAGCGTGCCGAGTCACCTCGCGCGAACCGTTCGAAGACGTGCGGGAGCAGCTCAGGGGGGATGCCCTGACCGTCGTCCGCGACGTCCACGCACAACCAGGGTCCCCGCCGCCGCACCCGCGCGGTGACGGTCGTCCCCGGGGGTGTGTGCGTGCGGGCGTTGGCCAGCAGGTTGACCAGCACCTGCTGCACCCTGGCCGCGTCCACGGCCGCCAGCGCCGGTTCGTCCGGCAGGTCCAGCCGCCACACGTGATCCCGTCCGGCCGCGCGCGCGTCGCTCACCGTGTCGACCACAAGAGGAACGAGGTCGGTCCGCTCGAACTGAAGAGGTCGTCCCGCGTCCAGCCTGGCCAGCAGCAGCAGGTCCTCGACGAGGAACGTCATCCGGCCTGCCTCGGACTCGATACGGCCCAGTGCGTGCCGGGTGTCGGGGCCGATCTGTTCCCTCCCGCGCCGGGTGAGTTCCGCGTACCCGCGGATCGAGGCGAGCGGTGTCCGCAGCTCGTGGCTCGCGTCGGCGACGAACTGCCGGACCCGCGTCTCGCTCTGCTGCCGTGCGTGCAGTGCGCCGTGGACGTGGTCCAGCATCCGGTTGAGCGCGGCGCCGACCTGGCCGACCTCGGTGCGCGGGTCGGTCTGCGACTCCGGGACCCGCTCGCTCAGGTTCACCTCGCCTGTGTGGAGGGGGAGTTCGGAGACGCGGGTCGCTGTCGCGGCGACCTTGCGGAGGGGTCGGGTGGCGACGCCGACGAGGATGTGACCGGCGATGGCCGCGGCGACCAGTCCGGCGGCGGTGACGCTCAGCTCGGCCAGGACGAGGGTGGTGACGGTGTCGTCGGGGTCCTTGGTGGGGATGGCGACGTAGAAGTCGCCGTTGACGCCGGTCGTGTACCTGACGCGGTAGCTGCCGAGGCCGGGGAGGTCGGCGGTGTGCTCGTCGCCGTCCCGCGCGACGGTGTCGACGGCCTTGAGCTGGGCCTCGGTGAGTGTCTTCGCGGTCATGTCGAAGGTGCTGCCGGTCTTCTTGCCGACGGCCCCGGTGGTGGCCGACCCGCCGACGATCTTCGCGATCAGCGTGGAGCTGCTGGGCTGCGGGCCCCGGGTGACGAACTCGGTGAGGTTGACGGTCCTGCCCCGCTGCTGGAACCCGACCCGGCCGTTCATCCCCGGCAGCCCGCCGACCGGCCCGCCCGCCGCCCTCGCCGCGACCTCGCCGAGCTGCCCGTCCAGCTGGTCGTACAGGTGCTGGCGCAGCGCCAGCGTCGTCACCGTCCCGATCACCGCGCAGACGACGGCGATCAGCGTGACCGACGCGACGACGAGCCTCGTCCGCAGGGTGCGCGGTTTGCGGGGGCGCGGCCGTCGTCGTCCGCTCATGCCGCCGACGCGGGCTTGATCAGATATCCGGCGCCTCGGCGGGTGTGGATCATCGGTTCGCGGCCGGCGTCGATCTTCCGCCGCAGGTAGGAGATGTACAGCTCGACGACGTTGGCCTGGCCGCCGAAGTCGTACGACCACACCCGGTCGAGGATCTGCGCCTTGCTCAGCACCCGGCGCGGGTTGCGCATCAGGAACCTGAGCAGCTCGAACTCGGTGGCGGTGAGGTGGATGTCGGCCCCGGAGCGGGTCACCTCGTGGCTGTCCTCGTCGAGGGTGAGGTCGCCGACGACGAGGACGGATTCGGACCGCCGGTCGGCCGCACCGGACCGCCGGATCAGCCCCCGCAGCCGCGCGACGACCTCTTCGAGGCTGAACGGCTTGGTGACGTAGTCGTCCCCACCGGCCGTGAGTCCGGCGATCCGGTCCTCGACGGCGTCCTTCGCGGTGAGGAACAGCACCGGCACGTCCGGCAGCTCCCGCCGCAGCCTCCCGAGCACGGCCAGCCCGTCCATGTCGGGCAACATCATGTCGAGGACGACGGCGTCCGGCCGGAACTCCCGGGCCGCCTGCACGGCGCCCATGCCGTCCCCGGCACTGCGGATCTGCCATCCCTCATACCTGAGAGCCATGGACAACAGCTCGGTGATCGACAACTCGTCGTCCACCACAAGCACGCGGACGGGGCTCCCGTCCGGCCTCAGCAGTTCGGTGCGCCCCTGGGGCGAGGTCGTGGTCATGCTGACCACCCTGTCGACGGCCTCTGAGAGAGGGCTTTCGCTTGCCTGTGATTTCACTGAGAAACGCACAGGAACCTCTCAGGAAGCCTCTTACCGCACCCTCAGAACAACCCCGCCTGCGCTTCCGTCACCCCCTCCGGAAACGCCCGCACCGGAAACACCCCGGCCCCCACCCCGGCCCCGCCCAGCTCCCAGCCGGTCATGAGACGGGTGTCGAGGACGACGATCCCGTGCGCGGACGTGTCGAGGTGGAGGTCGGGGCCGGCCGCGGCGACCAGTTCCCCGGCGAGGGCGGCGCCAGGCACCAGTTCGGTGATCTCGCCGGTCGCGGGAGGGGCGTCGGTGAGGCCGAACGCCGCGAGGTGGTCGACGGGGCTGAAGGGGGCCGGCACGAGCGTCTCCGGCCACCCCGCGAGGGACTGCGCGCGCCGGTGCAGCAGGCCCAGCTCACCGACCCCGGCATCGACCGCCCGAGCCGCGTCGGCCCGTACGGCCCGCTTCACCCCGTACGACACCCGGTCCCCCACCCCCAACGCGACCCGCAGCACCTCCTCGGCCCGCCGAGCGGCCATCAGCGCACCGCTCCCGAGCCACGTGAAGCACAAGGCCCCCTGCTCCAGCAACCGATCCCCGCCGCGCTCGACCGCGGTGATCCCCACCTTGACCGACCCGCCCCCGAACCAGGCGAGATACACCCGGTACTCCCGCGGATCGTCGGCCTTCCCATCCGCGGCCACCGACCCCACCCGATCCAGCCGCCCACACTCCTCGCACCGCCCACCGGTACTCCGCCCCGCCACCTCCCGCCGCCCGGCACACGCATTCCCCCGAGCCCCGAGGCACCCCCGCACGCCCCCTTCGACCACCCCGAACTCCACCCGCTTCCCCCACCCGAGCGCACTCCCGGCACCCCCTTCCCACCGCAACACGGGCCCTCCACCCGCGCTCCACCGCAACCCCGCGCACTTCCACGTCCGCCCCATGCACCCGAGGGTAGATCGGCCCACTGACAATCCCCGCACCCCGTCGACAGTCACAGAAGCATCACCACTCCCACATCCCCTCCACATACCGCTCTCCCCGGCACTACGGTCATCTCACCTGAATCACCCTGGGGGGACGAAATGACCAACCCGTACACCACACCCATGCCACCGGCACCCCGCCCACCGGACACCCGCCCCCTGCGCAGACGCAAGCGCGTCTGGCTGGGCGGTACGGGCCTCTTCCTCGCCGGCGCCCTGATAGCCGCCCCCTCCGACAACGGCGGACAACCGGTCGACGCGAAGGTCAAGACCGCCCCCACCGTCACCGCGACGGTGACCACCACCCCCGCACCCGGCCCCACCGTCACCGAAACCGCCACCCCTGAACCGGCCCCCACGGTCACCGTCACAGAAACAACCACCGCCGAAGCAGCCGACACCACCGACGCCGTCACCGAGGACACCGCCCCCGGCACCTGCTCCATCACCTCCAACTCCGGCAACTGCTACTCCGCCGGCCAGTACTGCCGCAACAGCGACCACGGCGCCACGACGACCAACGCGAGCGGCACGTCCATCACCTGCAAGTACCGCTCGAACGGCTGGCGTTGGACTTACAGCTGACGGCTGTGCGGCGTGGACCTCGCCGACGGACGGAACGTCCGGGTGACATCACCCCCGGGAGTTGCTCAGAACCCCGACCGCGTGAAACGGAGCCGCTCTCCAGCTGTGGCAGGGTATGCCGACAACCACGCCGACGAGCCCTCGAAGCCCGGCACCACCTCACCAGCTCCAGGAGCAGTCCCCATGAACGGCAGACGCCGCCGCATGCTGTTGGCCACCGTCACCCCCATGCTCGCCCCCGGCGAACAGGTCGAGGTGACGACCATCGTGAACCTCAGCTCTGTCTCCGTCCGCCGCACAGCGGCGTTCGCGGCGGCCTCGGCACTCCTCAGCGCCGGCGCACTGACCGTCGTCCCCGCGCGGGTCCCCATGTACCTCGTGATGACCAGCCACCGCATCTTCGTCTTCCGCGCCAACCCCACCTTCGCGAAGCCGGAAGAACACCTGCTGACCATCCCCCGCCCCGGCCTCACCCGCACCCCGGTCAAGGAGCGCGTACTCAACTCCTCCTTCATCGTCTCCTCCCCGGCCGACGAACAGGGCCTGAAGATCATCTTCCCCCTGCTCGGCCGCAAGGAACGCGACGCGATAGCGGCAGCCCTTCCGCTGGCCGCCTGATTCCGGGACCTTCGGCTGCCGACCGCCGGGGCGTCGTCGGGTTGTCCGATCGTGATCCCGGAATGCCATGGTGCCCTCCTCGATCGAAGACGATCTCCGTGTACGCGCTTGCGTCCAACTCACCTTGCCGAGCACTGGACTTGCACGAGTTCAAGGTTTCGCGCCGACCCGCCACCACCTCGCACGACGAAGCGCGCCCCCGCACCGGCTCGAAGCCGGTGCGGGGGCGCTGAATACTCGGTTCTCACGTGCGTGCCCTGCTGGCGGTTGGCATGGTCAGTGGCCGCGTGGTCGCGGCGATCATCAAAGTGGAACGCCTCAATAATGCGACAACGCGGCGGCGACGATGTCCCCAACCCGGTCGGCGGCCTCCTCAATGTCCTCGTGTTCCCAGACGCGCACCACGATCCAACCCGCCTCCTGGAGAACGATGTTGGTCGCCGCGTCTCGGTCGCGGTTTCCTTGGATCTTGTCCTGCCACTTCTGGCCGCCCTTCTTCGCCGGCCGATAGTGGTCGGGGCAGCCGTGCCAGAAGCAGCCGTCCATGAATACGGCGACCTTGGCCTTGGGGAACACAACGTCAGCTGTCCGTCGGAGATCCGCCAACGGACGGACGCCGACCCGATAGCGCAGCCCCCTCCGGTGCAGGGCGGACCGCAGCAATCGCTCTGGTTTCGTGTCCTTCCCCTTGTTCGCCGTCATGACAGCGCGAACGGAGATTGACGACGCGGCCGACTCCCGAGGGAGCGTCTCGTCCGTCACCATCCCCGCCGCTCGGGCGGCCTCCCAGGCCATCGCCAGGTTCGCGGCACGGGTCGCGGCGTCCACGTCGCGCACATATCGCTCTTTAGTCTCGCCGTCCACTGACCAGCGCAGGTAGGCACGGATACGGCGGGTGCTCCGGTACAGCCGCAACGTGATCGACGCTCGTGCGTAGCGGCCGTCTATCAGTGGAATCGCACGTCGGTGCCTGCCGCCGGCAGCGCGATCCTGCTCGGCTGACCGCTTGTCCCTCGACAAACCAGCTCGGGCTTTGTAAGCCCGGTCCGACGGCAAATGCTCGTTCCAATTCCGTTGCCGCCCAGATGCGGCCTCAGTCACTTCTTCTTCCTGGGCGTTTGCAACGCACCTACGGACTTGAGGGCTGCGGCTACCGCCTCGGCGAAGGTCTGTCCGAGCTTCACGGGAACCGCGTTGCCGAGCTGGCGCATCATCTCGCCTCGGGGCCCGGCGAGCCGCCAGCGATCAGGGAAGGTCATGACTCGCGCGGTCTCGCGGACCGTCATGTAGCGGTAGCCGTCGCCGTCGAAGTCAATCTGGTCGAGTTGCATCACGGACTCGCCACCAGGAACGCCGTGTACACCGGCCTTGACCGTCTTGGCGGGCCGGTCGAGGAGATTCGGAGTGTGCCCCTTGTAGATGCGCGCTCCCGGCCACGCGAAGTGATCGGGGATGCCACCGACCTGAGTCTTGGGCTGGAGATGCTCCTCCTTGATCTCCGCCAATGGCTTGCCCTCGTTCTCATCAATGCCGGCGATCGCGTCACGGAGCGTCCGCCAGGGCTTGAGGGTGAGTTTCTCCTTGACGTCCGGATCGTCGTAGTCGAGCTCGCGGAGATTGGCGATGGTGCGGGCCTTCGCCGCGGGATCGACCTCGTCGTGACGGTCCCAGTACTCACCCCCCTCACGCATGGAGTGAATGAGAGCCTCGTCCGAGTAGCTGGGCCGCGGTTCGAACTCGTCCCACTTCACATAGAGATCCGCCCGGAACGCGACGATGATGACCCTCTGGCGGACCTGCGGGACTCCGAAATCGGCGGCGTTGACCCGCGTGTACTTGACGTCGTAGCGCTCGGCGGCGGGCACCGAGTCGTTGGCCAACATCTTTTCGAGCAGCTCGTTGTGCTCTTCCCACGTGGCGTCCGGCTCGCGCTGAACGAAGGGGAGGCGAAGCTCGTTCAAGATGTAGTCGAAATAGGACTTGAAGGAGGGGCGAAGCAGCCCCTGAACGTTCTCGCAGATGACGGCCTTGGGCCTCATCTGGCGAATGGCGCGGAACATCTGCGGGAACATGTTCCGCTCGTCTTCCATGCCCTTGTGCGCGCCGCCGAGGCTGAAGGGCTGGCAAGGGGGCCCTCCAGCGAGGACGTCGACCTGCCCCTTGAGTTCATCGAACTCGGCGTCGATCTTACGAACGTCTCCGGGAATGACCGGCCAGTCACCCCCGCCCGGCATGGGGTTCGTCTGGAGCGTCTCCACCGCCCGCTTGGCGTACTCGTTCACCAGCAGCGGCCGGAAGCCAGCGTTGTGGACCCCCATGGCGAGCCCCCCGCCACCGGCGAACAGCTCGACGCAGGTTCCCACCTCAGTTGACTTATTCCGCAGCTCAGACATGCCAAAACCATACCGCGGAGTTTGCGATCATGAAGGCCCTTCACGAAAATCCGGCCCCGTGTTCCCCAACTTCACCGGTTAGAGTGACGACAATCACTCGCCATATGTCAGGAGGCCCTGGTCGTGTCGCTGGAGAACCACGCCGAGTTCAAGCTGAGCATCACCAAGGCACTCGGCGACCAGCTCGCGGCCGCGTTGGAGGAGTTGACCCCGGCGCCGCTCACGATCGAGAACATCCAGTCACTGCGGCCACTGCCCGGCGTGTACCAGCTCTACAAGGACGGCGACCTCGTGTACGTCGGCAAAGCGGAAAATTCGCTGCCGCAGCGGGTCGAGAAGCACTTCCGGAAGATCTCTGGCCGGCGGAACATCTCCCTCGCCGAGATGTCCTTCACCTGTTTGTACGTCGATGAGGACTTCGGCGCCGTCGCACCTGAACGTCTGTTGATCAACAAGCACCGAGGGCAGGGCCAGGTGCCCTGGAACTACAACGGGTTCGGCAACAACGACCCCGGCAAACGACGGGACACCACCGTGGTCGAGGCAGGTCACTTCGACCGCCTGTATCCCATCAACCTGGAATACACCTTCCCTAGCCCGGTGACAGCCTCCGTGTCCGGTGAGGTCGAATCCACACTGGCGGAGCTGCTCGCGACCACCAAGGCCGCGCTCCCTTACGTGTTCCGCTACGAGGCCACGAAGGCATTCGACGAGATCACCGTCCGGCTCCCAGCCGGACACCTCAGCGCCGACGACGCTCTGCGCACGATTTCCGAGCACACTCCCGCCCCTTGGCAGGTCACCGCTCTCCCCGGCTACGTGATCATGTACGCCAAGACGGAGGACTACCCCAGCGGCACGCGTTACTACCGGGCCGGCCAGGTGATCGACCACACCCCGGAGACCTGATCCGGCCAGATCCCGCTCCGTCCATCCGGCCCCATGTCTCGCGATCGCCTCGCGGGATCTCTCGTCGTCCACGAGCCAGGAAGTCATGACCGCCGCATACACCCCAGAGTCGTACGACCCTTTGTCGACCGAGCAGATCTCCAACACCATCTGCGCGATGTTCGAACGTCAACCCTTGGTCTCGATGCTCCACGAGATTCCCCGCTTCAACGGGGCGGGACTGTACGCCCTGTATTACCGCGGCGAGAGCGTGCCTCTGTACCTTCCGCTGAGCAAGCTGCAGATCCCCGTCTACGCGGGAAAGGGAGCGACGAGCAACAGCGCCACCGGCACGAAGGCCACGGCATGGCGCCCGGTCTACGACCGGCTCAGGAAGCATCGACGGTCGATGGAAGAGGCGGGCCTGCCGCTGCGGGAGTTCCGGTTCCGGGCCTTGTTGCTGCCGGGCGTGCACGCCAACCTGGGGGAGAACGGCCTGCGTGTCGGTTACCAGCCGGTCTGGAACCACACGCTGACCGGGTTCGGCGGGAACGAGCAAGGGCCCTCGACGCGAAAGAGCAAGAAGAGCAAGTGGGACACCGTCCATGACGGCCGGAGCCGAACCCACGGCGGCGTCGTACACGAGGCGGAGAAGCTCCGAGCCGCCGCTGAAGCACATATCGCGAAGCAGGTCGCCGAGTACAGCGACCTGCCGTGGCAGCATCCCGAGACGGAGACGTACGAGAACCTGGACGACTGAGCCTCCCCTGACACACTTGTCACAGATACGAGTTCGTCCAGAAGGCACCATCGCCACGGCTACTGCCGCCAACACGGCGATCGTCGGCCACGGCCAGCGTTGGGCCTCAAGACTGCGGAGGCGTTCCTCGTGGTCGTCGAGTTGGTCGTTGATGAACGCATACAACGCCCTCGTCGGCGACCTCACCCGCGACACCGCAGGCAACCTGTACCGCTGGGCGGGCAACGGCAAGGGCGGCTTCGGCGCGCGTGTGAAGATCGCCGGCGGCTGGGGCGGCTACAAAGCGCTGTACTGATGGTCCGGAACAGCAAGGTGCGGTGAACGCCAGAGGGGTGCCCGCGTGTCCAGGGCACCCCCGTCACATGCGCGTACTGACGATGGCTCAGCCGCCCCGCACGCCCTACCCGATCGGCGTGGTCTCCCCGGCCGGCGGTGCGGTGATCGTCACCGGCCGGTCGATGTCGAGGAAGGTGACGGTCAGGTCGAGCGGCCCGGTCCCGGCGTACGCCTCGTTGTGCTCGGCGCGCACGCGGAACTGCCGGGGAAGGTCGTCGCCGTCGATCCAGAGGTCCATGGTGAGGGGGTCGGAGATCTCCAGCTGCATGAACTGATCGAAGCCCTCGGAGATCAGGCCGCGGCTATGGACCGTCCCCTTGTAGTGCGTGGTCGTGACGCCGTCGACCGTCTCGGTGCCGACCACGCGCACATCCTTGGACGCGGTCAGCAACCTGGACTGCGCGGCCGGGTTCGCCTGGAGCTGGCTGGGCAGCACCTTGTAGGACTGGTTGTACGCGCCACCGCTTCCCCATACGGCCGGCGCGGCGCTGAGCCAGTGCTTTCCCTTCAGCTTCTCGGGACGCAGGACGCTGCCGCCGACGTACATGACCTTGTCGACGAACCGGACCTCCAGCAGCCTGTCCCCACGCTGGGCAGCGGTGGCGGTCATCTTCATGCTCATGGCCAGAGGCTTCGCGTTCATGGACGCCTCGGCCTCCAGCCGTCCCCTCCCCGGCACGGTCCCGGCGATCCGATAGTGCAGCGACGTCACAGCCTCGGACTTCTCCGCCGCCTTCGCCACGGCCGCTGCGGGTGTCATCTTCGGCGGATCCTCCGCTGCCGCGCCACCCCCACAGGCAACCGATCCCCACCCGAGCAGCAGGGCCCCGAACACCGCGCCAGATTTACGCATCCCATGGTCCCCCTTCATGACACGACAAAGCCCCCCTCCGAGATTTCCTGGAAGGGGGCTTCGATCACTGTGCACTCGGCAGGATTCGAACCTGCAACCTTCTGATCCGTAGTCAGATGCTCTATCCGTTAAGCTACGAGTGCTTGTTTTGTTGTTTCTCGCTGTCTTCGTTCCGGGCCTTTCGGCCGTTCCCGGCGACAGGAAGAACATTACATGACCGGGGGCGGCATGTGAAATCCGATAGGCGTACCCCTTGTGACCTGCGGAAACGCGGGAGGAGGGGGAAACGCCGAAGCCCCGGTCGCAGGACCGGGGCTTCGGGATGGTGCGGAGGCGGAGGGATTTGAACCCTCGATGGGATTTAAGTCCCAAACCGCATTAGCAGTGCGGCGCCATAGACCGGACTAGGCGACGCCTCCAGCACAACCGCTCGCGTGGGTGCGAGTGGTGCGTGCAGATGATGACACAGGTGAGTGCTGTGTCACCAATCGGTGTCCACCGTACTAGGAGCCCGGGGGCCACGGCAAAGGGGTTCGCGGAGGGGGCCGTCGGACAGGTGTGCGGTTCGGCGTCACGGTCGTGCGAGGTGCCTCTCATCCCGCGCCCGGACCGAACCCCAGCCCTTAGACTCCCTCGCGTGACACCCTGCGGGCCGGTTGGCAAGATGGCCGGAGCGGGCGGCAATGTGCGGTGACAGGGAGGAAGCGTCTCGTGAGCAGCAGGCCATCCCGGGGCGCTGCTCGCCTCGCGGCGATACTGGACGCCCTGCCGGACGCGTTGGTGCTGGTCAACGCGAACGGGACGGTCGTCAACGCGAACACGATCGCGCTGGAGGCGTTCGAGACGCCGGGGACCGCTCTCGTGGGGCGGGGTCTGCTGGACCTGCTGCCGGAGTTCGACTCCAAGCTGATCCCCGGTTCGATGCGCAGGCCGGACCACATCGATCCCCGTGGCCGCACGAAGCCCGCCCGGATGATCGCCCGCCGCACGGACGGCGTCGAGTTCCCCGTCGAGGTCAGCAGCGCGACCCTGGAGAACGGCCAGCAGGCGTACGACGGTTACGGCTACGCGCCGGACGAACTGCTGATGCTGGTCGTACGCGACCTGTCCGGCACCGTGGACACCGAGGCGGAGCTGGCCCGCTCGCAGCGGCAGACGGAGATGATCCTGCGGGCGGCGTCCGAGGGTGTCGTCGGGACGGACACGGACGGGCGGATCGTCCTCGTGAACCCGGCAGCCGCGCAGATACTGGGCTACCGGGCCAGTGACCTCGGCGGCAAGGAACTGCACACCCTCGTCCTGCACTCCCGTCCGGACGGCGCCCCCTTCCCGTACGACGAGTCGCCGCTCGCCGACACCCTCCGCTCGGGCCGCAAGCACCGTGTCCGCGGCCAGGTGCTGTTCGCGAAGAACGGCGACAAGGTCTCCGTCGACCTGACGACCGCGCCGGTGCGGGACGGCGATCAGCTCGTCGGCGCCGTCATGACCTTCACCGACCGGCGGCCGTACGACGCGCTCGCCAAGGAGAAGGAGGACGCCGAGGAGGCCCACGCCGAGGAGCTGGAGCGGCTGGCCGAGGAGCACGCCTCCGACCTCACCGCCCTGCGCCAGCAGCACGTCACGGAGGTCGAGGAACTCACCGAGGAGCACGCGGAGGAGATCGCGGCCGGTGACGACCGGTACGCCGCGCTCGGCGAGCGGGAGAAGGACCGGTACGAGGCTCTCGCGGGCCGGCACGACCAGCTCCTCACCCTCCTCGGCCGCTCCCTGCGCGGCCCCCTCGACGAACTCCGCCGCGAGCTCTCCACCCTCGCCGCCGACGACGCCGGCCAGCTCTGGCCCGAGGCCAACCAGGTCCTGCACCACCTCTCCGCCGGGTACTCCCGGATCACCACCCTCATCGACAACGTTCTCGGCTACCAACTCCTCGACACCGGCGAGGCGCAGGTCAGCCGGACGAAGGTGATGCTGGACGCGGTCGTGGCGGCCGGTGTGGACGGCGCCGTCGAGCTGATCGGTCCCGGCCGTGTGCAGTTCGCCGTGCACGCGCCGCCCATCGAGGCCGAGGTGGACGCCCGTCTCCTCGCCACCGCGCTCGCGCACCTCGTCGCGGACGTCGCCGGCGTCGACGCGACCGGCAACGCGCCCGTGTCGGCGAGCGGGTACATGGACAACACGGTCGTCGTGGCCGCCGCCCAGCGCGGGGAGGTCGTCCGGATCGAGGTCCGGGGGCCGTACGGCGGTGGTGATCCCGTGCACGAGCCGATCGTCCGGGGCATCGTCCGCGCGCACGGCGGGGTGCTCCAGACCGTCGAGGTGCCGGGGATGAGCGGCAGCGCGTACGTCCTCGAAGTGCCGCTCGGCGGTGGCGCCGGGGTCGTCCCGGCGCAGGAGATCGCCGTGGTCCAGGAGCTGCCCCAGGAGGAGCCGCCCCGGCGTCCCCGCCGCAGCTCCGTGGACGCGTTCCTGGAGGGGGACGACGGTGAGGGCGCCGTTCCGCCCACCGGGCGCCGGCGTCGTCGTGGGCCTGCCGCCGACGAGGACGAGGTCGCCGTCGAGGCGGGCGGCGGGTCCGGACGGCGGCGCG
>NZ_JBTYMC010000009.1:0-53389 GCF_054880855.1 Streptomyces sp. S6
CGGCGACGACGCTCCCGCGCGCGTCGCGGACGGGCGCGGCGTGGCTGCTGCGGCCCGCCACGAACGTGCCGTGCAGGATCGCCTGCCCTTCCCTGCGCACCTTCACGAGGCTGCCGTGCAGCTCGCCGATGTCGGTGACGGTGGCCGGGGTGTACGCGCGCAGGGGTGGCGCCAGGGCCTCTTGGAGGGCGGTCTCGCCCGCGTGGGCGAGCAGGACCAGGCCGACGGCGGTGGCGTGCAGCGGCAGCCGGCGGCGTTCGCCGCTGCCGTGGGCCGCGGGGTGGTTCTCGCCGCCGGCGAAGACCAGGCAGACGCTCTCGCGGCCGTCGCGGACGGCGATCGTGGCGCAGGTCGAGGTCCGCCGGTGGAGCGCGGCCAGGTGGGGCTGGGCGGCCTCGGCGAAGTGGGAGGCGCGCGGGGCGAGGGAGGCGGTCTCCCACAGGCGCAGGCCGATGCTGTAGCCGCCGTCTGCGGAGCGTTCCAGGGCGCCCCAGGCGTGGAGTTTGTGCACGATCCGGAAAGCCGTGGCGACGGGCAGCCCGCAGCGGCGGCTGATGTCGCTGAGGGACAGCGAACGGTTGTCCGTGTCGAAGGCGGCGAGAACGCTCAGCGCCCTGTCGACGACCGAACGCTCCGGGGAGGAATGGGGAGTGGTCATCCCGTTCAGATTTCCTTTCACCTTCACGACAAGGGTGTTCAGGGCGATGCATGCGGGGAACCGGAAGCGACATTCCGACGTCGGACGACCACGTCTATGATTGAACCCTCAAGCGCAAGGAGAAAGGTCGATTCCGGAACGCCCATGGTCGATTTCGCATCGCTAGCGATCCCCGTCGTCCCTTTCGTGGGTACCTGTCGGCCCGGACTCGGTCTGGCGCTCACCTCGCTGAGCGTGTTGCGCACGTTGGGGTCGCCCGAGTTCTTCGCCTCCGCGCACCGGCTGGACTTCCACAAGATCCTGCTGGTCACGGAAGGCACGGGGCACTATTCGATCGACTCCGACCGGTTCACGGTCGGCCCGGGAACACTGCTGTGGACGCGCCCCAACCAGGTGATCCACTACAGCCCGGGGCCCGACATGGACGCGACGATCATCATGTTCACGGAGTCGTTCCCGCTCCAGATGAGCGCGCGGATGGGCATGCTCGACGACGTCCTGAGGCCTTCGCACTGGCGGTTGCGGGACACCGAACTCGCCGCATTCCGCCGGGTGCTGGGCGTTCTGGAGGAGGAGTTCCAGCGCCCTAACCAGGGCAACGGCGAGGAACTGCTCCAGCACCTGCTGGCCGTCGTCCTGCTGCACATCGACCAGATGTGCCGGCTGCGCCACAAGGAATCCGTCGCTGTCAGCGGTGAGAACGGCGAACTGTTCCTGCGCTTCCGGCAGGAGCTGGACCGCTCGTACCGGGCGACCCGGCTGGTGGAGGACTACGCGCAGGCGCTGAACTGCTCCACGCGCGCGTTGTCGCGGGCGTGCCGCGCGGTCGCGGGGACGACGACGAAGGACGTGATCGACGCCCGGGTCGCCCTGGAGGCGCGCAGGCTGCTGGTCCACACCGATCTTCCGGTCGGCGCGATCGCACGGCAGCTGGGATTCTCCGAGGTGACCAACTTCGGCAAGTTTTTCGTGCGCCGCGTGAATATGACTCCGGGCGCCTTCAGGCGCGAGTCGGGACATCTGCGCCCGTGACCCCGGATTTCTTTTCCCCTCTCCGGAAGAACGCGCGTTCCGGATTCACCGGCGCCGCTGCTCCTCGGGCGACAGCCCCACCTGGCGTGCCAGGGCCCGCGCGCCCTGGGCGAAGAGTGCCTCGCGGTCGTCGATCACCCGGTTGAACTGACCGAGGACCTCGAAGCTGACGAGGCCGAAGAGCTGGGCCCAGGCCGCCGCGGCGGCGGTGACGGCGGAGGCGGGGAGGGTGCGGCCGGCGAGGACGGCGTGGACGTCGGGGCTGAGGACGGCGGCGTCGCTCTCGGCGGGTGTGACGGTCAGGGTGCCCGCGCGGTGCGCCCTGTCGAGAATGTCGAGGAGGACCAGGGCGACGCGGGAGGCGGGGGCGACGGTGTCGCGGGGGGCGTCGTAGCCGGGGACGGGGGAGCCGTAGATCAGGGCGTACTCGTGGGGGTGGGCCAGGGCCCAGGCGCGGACCGCCTCGCAGGTGGACAGCCAGACCTGCCACGCGGGCGCGTCACCGGCCGCCTCGTACGCCGACTCGGCGGCCCGGCCGATCGCGTCGTAGGCGTCGACGATGAGCGCCGTCAGCAGGTCGTCCCGGCTGGGGTAGTAGCGGTAGAGGGCCGAGGAGACCATCCCCAGGTCGCGGGCGACGGCGCGCAGGGAGAGGCGGCCGGGGCCTTCGGTGGCGAGGTGCTCGCGGGCCTGCTCCTTGATGGTCCGGGCGACCTCCGCGCGGGCTCGCTCCTTGGCTCCTTGGATGACGTCCATACCGAGCAGTCTGCCAGGGCCCGAAGCGGTGACCAAGACGGAGAGCGACGCTCTCGCTCCGGGGTGCGACCGGTGCGGCTCAGGTGTTCCGGCGGGCCGACTCGTTCTGCTGGGCGAGGCGCCTGAGGGAGAGGAGGGCGGGTTCGAGGAGGAAGGCGAGCAGGAGGGCGCGTTCAGCGGTCTCCAGCGGGTCGTCCAGGCCGTCGAGCTGGTCCATGTCCACGACCGCGGTGCGCTCCGCGAGGCGGGCGTAGGACAGGAGGGCGCCGTGGTCGACGGGGGCGCCGAGAGAGCGCAGCGAGACGAGGGTCTCGGCGAGGGTGGCGCGCGCGGGGGCGCCCGCGTGCACGTCCCAGCCGAGTTCGGCGATGAGGGCGTCGACTTCGGCGGCCCCCTCGGGCTCGGCCTGCTGCTCGGGTTCCCCGGTGAGGCTGATCGCGCCGAGGGCGAGGCCGAGCAGGACGTGCGGTTCGCCGGCGTGCTCGCCGACGGCGTCGATGACCTGGCGTGCGGTGCTGACGGGCAGGCCGCGCACGCCGGTGAGGGCGCGGATCAGGCGGAGCCGGCGCAGGTGCGTCTCGTCGTACTCGGCCTGGGTCGCGGAGGTCTGGCGGCCGGGCGGGAGGAGGCCCTCGCGCAGGTAGTACTTGATCGTCGTGACGGAGACGCCGCTGCGGCGGCTCAGCTCGGACATGCGCATCGGTCCGGGGCTCCCTTGCCTTTCACCATTAGATACCTCTACTGTCTAACATAGATAGTGCAGGTATCTAATTTCGAGGAGTCCGCCGTGCCCCTGCCCCCTCTCCACTGGTCCGCCCCCGCCCCGCCCGACACCGAGGCCCACCTCATGGCCTCCCGCTTCGAGGTCCGCACCCTCACCGACGCCCTCCGCTTCCTGCTCAGGACCCCCGCGATCTGGAAGCACGTCAAGAACGCCCCCGGCGCGTACGGCGCCTCCCTGATAGCCGACCCCCTCAAGCGCACCTTCTGGACCCTGTCGTCCTGGGAGAGCGAAAAGGCGCTCCACGCGTACGCGCGCGCCGAACCGCACCGGTCGGTGATGACCGCACTGCGGCCGACGATGAAGTCGGCCACGTTCGTCCACTGGACGGCCTCTCCGGCCCTGGACCGGGCGGACGCCGAGCACCGGATCGCCGAGAAGCAGAGGGAGGACGCGTCGTGACGCTCACCGCCACCACCGAGGCACCCCGCACGGAAGGCCGCCGCGTCCCCCTGTGGCTGGCGATCGTCGCGGCGAGCGTGCCGATGTTCATGGTCGCCCTGGACAACCTGGTCGTCTCCACGGCCCTGCACACCCTCGCCGTCGACCTCAAGGCGAGCACGCAGGAGCTCCAGTGGTTCGTCAACGCGTACGTCCTCGGTTTCGCCTGCCTGCTGATGACCGGCGCCGCGCTGGGCGACCGGTTCGGGCGGCGGCGGGTGTTCGTCGCCGGGATCGCGCTGTTCACGCTGGCCTCGGTGGGGTGCGGACTCGCGGGCGGCAGCGGGCAGTTGATCGCGTTCCGGGCCGTCCAGGGGTTCGGGGCGGCGGCGGTGATGCCGTTGTCGCTGACCCTGCTGGCGCAGGCGGTGCCGGACCGGCTGCGGGGGCCGGCGCTCGGGGTGTGGTCCGGGGTGAGCGGGCTCGCCGTCGCGATGGGGCCGGTCGTCGGCGGGGCCGTCGTCGAGGGGCTGGACTGGCGGTGGATCTTCTGGGTCAACGTGCCGGTGTGCGTCGTCGCGATCCCGCTGGTGTACGCGGCGCTGCGTGAGAGCAGGCTGCCGGGGACCCGGCTCGACCTGGGCGGGATGGTGCTCGCGGCGGCCGGGCTGTGCGCGCTGGTGTGGGGGATCGTGCACGGGGAGCCGGACGGCTGGACGTCGGTGACGGTGCTGGGGGCGTTCGCGGCGGGTGCCGTCCTGCTGGCGGCGTTCGTCGCCTGGGAGGCGCGGGCGCCGCAGCCGATGCTGCCGCTGTCGTTCTACCGGGTGCGGGCGTTCACGCTGACCAACGTCGTCTCGGCGGCGATGTACTTCGGGGTGTTCGGCTCGCTCTTCCTGCTCGCGCAGTATCTCCAGATCGCGCCGCCGCGCACGCCGCTGGAGGCGGGGGTGCGGACGCTGCCGTGGACGCTGATGCCGATGGTGGTGGCGCCGGTCGCGGGGCTGCTCACCGACCGGGTCGGCGGCGGGCGGCTGATGGCGCTCGGGCTGTTCCTGCAAGGGGTGGGGCTCGGCTGGATCGACCTCGTCGCCGGGACGGACACACCGTACTCGGCGCTCGTGGGGCCGATGGTGGTGGCCGGGACGGGGATGGGGCTGGTGTTCGCGCCGACGGCGGCCGTGGTACTGGGGTCGGTGGAGAAGGAGTTCGCGGGGAAGGCGTCGGGGGCCAACAGCACGGTCCGGGAGGTGGGGGGCGCGCTCGGGATCGCCGTCCTCGGCACGGTGTTCGTGGCGTACGGGGACACCGGGAGTGCGCGGGGGTTCGTGGACGGGCTGAGGCCGGCGGTGTGGGTGGGGGTCGCGGTGGTGTTCGCGGGGGCGGTCTGCGCGCTCGGGATTCCCAGGAACCGGAAGCCGTGACCCCGGCGCCGGAAGCCATGGACCCCACGTTCTGCTCATATGAACACCGGGTTACCATATGAGCACCGCAGATGAGCGCCGTCTAGCTCGAAAGAGAGCCCTGTGACTGTCAACGAGGACTCGTTCACCAACTGGATGAACCGCGAGGAGACCGCGGAGTCGATGATCCCGGTCATCGGGAAGCTGCACCGTGAGCGGGACGTGACCGTCCTCGTGCACAGCCGCTCCCTGGTGAACAAGTCGGTCGTCAGCATCCTGAAGACCCACCGGTTCGCCCGGCAGATCGCGGGCGAGGAGCTGTCGGTCACCGAGACCATGCCGTTCCTCCAGGCGCTCACCACGCTCGACCTCGGCCCCTCGCAGATCGACCTCGGACTGCTGGCGGAGACCTACCGCACCGACGGACGCGGCCTGAGCGTCGAGGAGTTCACGGCCGACGCGGTGGCCGGGGCGACCGGCGCCAACAAGATCGAGCGCGGCGTCGGCCGGGACGTCGTCCTGTACGGCTTCGGCCGCATCGGACGCCTCGTCGCCCGGCTCCTGATCGAGAAGTCCGGCTCCGGCAACGGCCTCAGGCTCCGCGCGATCGTCGTGCGCGGCGGCGGCGACGGCGACCTCGTCAAGCGGGCCTCGCTGCTGCGCCGGGACTCGATCCACGGCCAGTTCCACGGCACGATCACCGTCGACGAGGCGGCCGGCACGATCACCGCCAACGGCAACGAGATCAAGGTCGTCTACGCGAACGACCCGTCCGAGATCGACTACACCGCGTACGGCATCTCGAACGCGATCCTCATCGACAACACCGGCAAGTGGCGCGACCGCGAGGGCCTGAGCGAACACCTGCGGCCCGGCATCGACAAGGTGCTGCTGACCGCGCCCGGCAAGGGCGACGTCCCGAACATCGTGCACGGCGTCAACCACCACACGATCAAGCCGGACGAGCGGATCCTGTCCTGCGCGTCCTGCACGACGAACGCGATCGTGCCGCCGCTGAAGGCGATGGACGACGCGTTCGGGGTGGAGCGCGGGCACGTCGAGACGGTCCACTCCTTCACCAACGACCAGAACCTGCTGGACAACTTCCACAAGTCCGAGCGCCGGGGCCGCTCCGCGCCGCTCAACATGGTCATCACCGAGACGGGCGCCGCGTCCGCCGTCGCGAAGGCGCTGCCCGACCTGAAGGCGAGGATCACCGGCAGCTCGATCCGGGTGCCCGTCCCGGACGTCTCCATCGCGATCCTCAACCTCCAGCTGGCCCGCGAGACGACCCGCGAGGAGGTCCACGACTACCTCCGCGAGGTGTCCCTGACCTCCCCGCTGCGCCGCCAGATCGACTTCACGACCGCGCCGGACGCCGTCTCCAGCGACTTCATCGGCTCCCGGCACGCCTCGATCGTCGACGCGGGCGCGCTGAAGGTGGAGGGCGACAACGCGATCCTCTACCTCTGGTACGACAACGAGTTCGGGTACTCCTGCCAGGTCGTGCGGGTCGTCCAGCACGTCTCCGGGGTGGAGTACCCGACGTTCCCGGCGACGGCGCTCTAGACCGGGGCCCCTTCCCGCAGGCACAGGGTCGCGCCGGTCGCCGCCGCCTCGTACAGCGCCCGCAGGGTCCGCAGGTGGGACGGGGTGAGCAGGCCGTCGAGGTCGGCGAGGTGGTGGAAGGCGTACCGGTCGTGCTCCTCGCTGAGGCGGACGGCCGCGCCCGGGGCCAGCGTCCCGCCGTGGAAGTAGCAGTCCAGGACGGGGCCGGTGCCCTGGACGTCCGCGCGGTGGTCGATGCCGATCAGGCGCGGTCCGCCGGGGAGGGCGAGGCCCGCCTCCTCGCGCAGTTCGCGGCGGGCCGCCGTCCAGGGGTCCTCGCCGTGGTCGAGCATGCCGCCGGGGAGCCACCAGTCCCCGGCGGCGGGCTGGCCGGGCGCGTAGCGCAGGAGGAGGACGCGGCCCTCGCCGTCCAGGAGGAGGACGCAGGACGCCATCAGGGCCTGCGGCTGGGTCTTCACCCACTCCTCTCTGGGCAGCCACTCTCCCGGCATCTCGACGGTGACGGTCTCGTCCACGGCGGTTTCCTTCCTGCGCAGGGGGTCGGGTCGCTGTGACCAACGACCGAGTTCCGCGCGGGGGACGGTTTCCCGCACCCCGACTGTGGGATTGGTAAGGCTTGCCTTATAAGGTGTGATCGTCCCGGTGGCCGTGCAGGCACCTGTCCGTGCGCCGGGGCGCGTTCGTTCCCCGTACGACAGGACACCCATGCGCACCACCTCCTGCGGTCTGCTCGCGGCGCTCGCCCTGACCCCGCTGCTGGCCGGCTGTTTCTCCTCGGGCGGTCCGCAGTCCGCGCAAGGGTCCTCCGGAGACGGCCGGCTGCGCGTCGCCCTCGCGGTCCCCCCGGTGCAGGCGCTGTCGCCGTACAGCAACGACGCGACGGTCCTGAGCAAGCTCTCCGTGACCGAGGGCCTCACCTCCCTCGACAAGAACGGCGCCGCCGCACCCGCGCTGGCCACGTCCTGGAAGCAGGCGAACCCGACGACCTGGACGTTCGAGCTGCGCAAGGCGACCTTCCAGGACGGCACCCCGGTCACCGCCGAGTCGGTCGTGAACGCCATCGGCCACGCGAGCTCCGCCGCGAAGAAGCCGCGTGTCCTCAGCGACGTCACCCTGACGGCGAAGGCGGACGACGCCGACACCGTCACCCTCACCACGAAGACCCCCGACCCGGTCCTCCCCCTGCGCCTGGCGAGCCCCGCCCTCGGCATCCTCTCCGCGAAGGCGTACGGCGCGAACGGCTCGGTCACCCCGGTCGGCACCGGCACCGGCCCCTTCGCGATCACGAAGCTGACCGGCAAGACGAGCGCCACCCTCGACCGCTACGACGGCTACTGGGGCGGCAGGGCGAAGGCCCCCGGCATCGACGTCACCTGGATCGCCGACGGCACCGCCCGCGCGAACGCCCTGCGGAGCAAGGACGTCGACATCGCGGAGTGGATCCCGACCGCGCAGGCGAAGCTCCTCGACGCGAAGACCCGGCACGAGGTGCCGTCGGTGCGCACCGACAGCCTCGTCCTCAACACCCGCAGCGGCACGTTCGCCAACGCCGGTCTGCGCGCCGCCGCCCGTGCGGCCGTGGACGGTTCCGCGCTCGTCGGCTCGGTGTTCGGCGGGTACGCGGACGCCGCGCAGGGCCTGTTCGGGCCCGCTGTGCCGTGGGCGAAGGCCGACCGGGTCGCCGTGACGGGCCGGCCGGCCGCCGCGAAGGTCACGAAGGGGACGACCGTCCGGCTCGCCACCTACACCAACCGGGCCGAGCTGCCCGAGGCCGCGACCGTGCTCCAACAGCAGTTGGAGAAGGCCGGGTTCACGGTCGAGCAGGACGTCCGCGAGTACACGCAGATGGAGGCCGACCTGCTCGCCGGGAAGTACGACGCGCTCGTGTTCTCCCGGGTGACGCTCCTCGACACCGGGGACGCGGTCGCCTACCTCGCGAGCGACTTCACGAGCGACGGCGTGTACAACATCGCCGGGCTGAAGGACGCGAAGGTCGACCAGGCCATCAAGTCCGCCGCCGCGGAAGGGAACACGGACGCGCGGCACAAGAAGATCATGCAGGCGGAGGCGGAGATCCTGCGGACGGACGCCGTGCTGCCGCTGGTGCACGAGAAGGTCGTCCAGGGGATCGCGGCGAACGTCGAGGGCGTGGCGCTCGACCCGCGTGAGCGGTCTCTCGTCGACGTCGGTACGCACCTGAAGTGAGGCTGTCCCGCACGGCGTTCGGCCGTCTCCTGGCCGGCGCCGCCCTCCTCGCCGCCGTCACCTCGCTGCCCTGGCTCTCCGGAACCGACCCCGCGCTGACGGTCCTTCGCGCACGCTCGGGCGACCAGGACCCGACGCCGGGGCAGTTGGCCGCCGTCCGGGAACAACTCGGTCTTGACGAGGGGCCGTTCGCGCATCTCGTGCGGTGGCTCGGCGGGGACGCGGGGACGTCGTGGGTGTCCGGGGAGGCGGTGTGGCCGCAGGTCTCGGACGCGTTCGCGGTGTCGGCGACGATGATGCTGGGCGCGCTCGTCGTGACCGTGCTGGTGGCGGCGCTGGTGTGCGGGCCGGTCCTGTACCGGGGGCGCGCGGTGGGCGGGGTGACCGCCGCCGCGTTCGCCGCGCTGCCGAAGTTCCTGCTGGCCTCGCTGCTGGCGCTGGCCGGCGGGGTGTGGCTCGGGTGGTTCCCGTCCAGCGGGTGGGAGGGGCCGAAGTCGATGGTGCTGCCCGCGCTGGCGCTCGGGGTGCCGTCGGGGGCGATGATCGGGGGGCTGCTCCAGCAGGCGTTGCCGGGGGCGTTGCGGGAGCCGTGGGCGCGGACCGCCCGCGCGTTCGGGATGCCGCGGGGGTACCTCGTACGGAACGCGCTGCGGCGGGCGTTGCCCGGGGTGCTGCCGGGGCTGCTGCCGACCGTCGTGGGGCTGGTGGGCGGGTCCGTCGCCGTCGAGAAGACCTTCAACATCCCCGGGCTCGGGCGGCTCGCGCTGGACACGGCGCTGGCACAGGATCTGCCGCCGCTCCAGGCGGTGACGCTGGTGCTGGTCCTGCTGGGGGTCGGGGCCGGGCTGGTGATCCGGGGGGTGTGCCGGGTGCTGCTCGGGCCCGCGCTGCGGGACGGGGCGCTGCCCGCGCTGCCGGTGGTGGAGGTGCGGCCCCTCAGGGGGCTCGCGGTGGGGTGTGCGGTGGTGCTGGTGGCGATCGTCGTCGCCGGGCTGTCACGGGATCCCGCTCACGTGGACACCGCTGCGCGGTTGTTGGCGCCGTCTCTCGACCATCCCCTGGGGACCGACTCGTTGGGGCGGGACATGCTGGCGCGGCTCGGGCACGGGGCGGTGCGGACGGCTTCGGTGGCCGGCGTCGTGACGGCGGTGAGTGTGCTGGTGGGGCTGGTGCTGGGGGTTGCGGGGCGAGTGGGGGCGGGGGTGACGGAGGTCGCGTCGACGTTGCCCGCCGTGCTCGCCGGGCTGCTGACGACGGCCGTGACCGGGCCGTCGGTGTGGGGGGCGGGGCTCGCGGTGTGTCTGGTGGGGTGGGCGCCGTACGCCGCGCAGGCTTCGGCGCTGTTCGCGGAGGCACGGGCCGCGGGGCATGTGGTGGCGGCGCGGTCGTTGGGGGCGGGGGCGGGGCATCTGGTGTGGCGGCATCATCTGCCGGCTGTGGTGCCGGGGGTGGTGCGGCATGCGGTGCTGAGGCTGCCGACGACCGTGCTGGTGCTGGCGTCGCTCGGGTTTCTGGGGCTCGGGGAGCAGCCGCCCACGCCGGAGTGGGGGAGGTTGCTGTCGGAGAACCAGGCGTATCTGGAGTTGGCGCCGTGGACTGTGGTGGGGCCTGCGGGGGCGTTGGTGGTGCTGGCTGTGTTCGCGGTCTCGGTGGAGGGGTGGGCGAGACGGAGTGCGACGCCGTAGTGGTTGCTCGCGCCCGCGCGGCGGTATCGCAGGGGCTAGTACCGGCCGCATTGCGATTGCCGCGTGAAGGAGCCGTGAGGGCGCCCTGAACTGGTTAAACGCGCAACTATGTTCCGCGGGCGACCAGCCACAGACTCACCTTCATTGGCCAAAACCTTGCGTTCCGTGTTCACCGGCGGAGCCAACTGGCTTTCGGCCAAAGCGTGTTCGCCTAGGGTGGCGTTCTGATCAGCGTTGTTCACCATCCGCAGGAGGCTTTGCCGTGTCGGACACCCAGGACACCCACTCCCCCGCAACTCAGGCCCAGGAGGCGCGTGCGCGGATCGACACGTCCACGCCTCACTCCGCGCGGTTCTGGAACTACTTCGTCGGCGGCAAGGACAACTACGAGGTCGACCGGCAGATCGGTGACCACATCAAGGAGATCTTCCCCGGACTGGTGGACGTCGCGGTGACGAGCCGGCACTTCCTGGGCCGCGCGGTCACGCACCTCGTCACCGAGGTCGGCATCCGCCAGTTCCTCGACATCGGCACCGGTCTGCCGACCGCCGACAACACGCACGAGGTCGCGCAGCGCGCCGCCCCCGAGACGAAGATCGTGTACGTCGACAACGACCCGATCGTCCTCGCCCACGCCAACGCGCTGCTGACCAGCACGAAGGAAGGCAAGACGGCCTACCTGGACGCCGACATGTACGACCCGGCGGCGATCCTGGAGAAGGCGTCCGGCACGCTCGACCTCTCGCAGCCGGTCGCGCTGATGATCCTCAACACCCTCGGTCACGTCGGCGAGTACAAGCAGGCGCGTGACCTGGTCGCCCAGCTGATGGCCGGGCTGCCGTCCGGGAGCCACCTCGTCATCAGCGACTCGACGGCCACCAGCGAGGGCATGATCGCCGCGTCGAACGCGTACAACGAGAGCGGCGCCGTCCCCTACTACGTGCGCAGCGTCGAGGAGATCGGCGGGTTCTTCGACGGGCTCGAACTGCTGGAGCCGGGTGTCGTGCAGGTCACCGAGTGGCGGCCCACCGAGGACACGCGGCAGGTGTACGTGGACGCGTACGGGGCGGTCGGCCGCAAGGCGTGAACCGCCGTACGGCATAGGGACGTCGTGAGGCGGGGCCGGGTGATCCGGCCCCGCCTCCGCCGTGTTCAGTACGCGAAGCCCGACTTGCCGGCCTTCGCCGCCGTGACGTGCGTGATGCCGCTGCCCGGCGGGAGCGCCGTGGTCGTGGCCGGCGGGTTCACGAGGGTGCCGTCGCCGAGTTGGGCGGCGTCGTTCTTGCCCCAGCCGATGACGGAGCCGTCGTCGATCGCCGCGAGGGTGAAGTCGGGGCCGCCGGCGATCTCCTGGACGCCCTTGAGCATGTCGACGGGGACGGGTGAGGTGCGGTTGGCGGTGGTGCCGTCGGCCAGTTGCCTCGCGTCGTTCTTGCCCCAGGCGGCGACGCTGCCGTCGTCGAGGACCGCGAACGACGAGGAGTGCGTGGCGAAGATCCTGGCGACCCGGTCCAGGTAGGCGACGGTCACCGGCTTGTTGCTGTCGGCCTTCAGGTCGTCGCCCAACTGGCCGTCCGTGCCCTTCCCCCACGCCTTGACGACGCCGTCGGCGGTGAGCGCGAGGACGTGGTCGCAGCCGACGGCGATGGACTGGACGTCGGTGAGGTCGGGGACCTGGAGCGGGGTGAGGCGGTCGGTGTTGGCGCCGGTGCCGAGCCGGCCGTTGGTCCCCGCGCCCCAGGTCCACA
Organism: Streptomyces sp. S6; assembly: GCF_054880855.1. Lineage (NCBI taxonomy): Bacteria > Bacillati > Actinomycetota > Actinomycetes > Kitasatosporales > Streptomycetaceae > Streptomyces > Streptomyces sp. S6. The sequence continues at coordinate 12,219 of NZ_JBTYMC010000009.1, forward strand.
CCGTGCCGTCCTGGCGCAGGGCCACGCTGAAGTCGCAGCCCGCGCCGACGTCCTTGACCTGGTCGAGGCTCTGCACGGTGGCCGGCGTCTTGTACGGGGTGGTGGCGTCCTGGCCGGTGCCGAGCTGTTTCTTGTCGTTGTTGCCCCAGCCGAGGACCCGGCCGCCCTTGACGGCGAGGACGTGGTTCGAGCCCGCCGAGACGTCGCTGACGCCGGACAGCCCCGCGACCGTTCCCGGGAACGACTGGGCCGTCGTCGAGCCGTTGCCGAGCTGCCCCTTGTCGTTGGCACCCCAGCTCTTGACCGTGCCGTCGTTGAGGAGCGCGACCGTGAAGGCGTCCTTGGTGGCGCCGCCTCCGCCGGAGACCTTGCGGACGTCGTCGCGGGCGATCCCGCCGACGGCGGTGGGGGTCTGCTGGGCGAGGACACTGCCGTTGCCGAGCTGGCCCTGCGCGTTGTCGCCCCAGGCGCGGACCCAGGGGTCGGCGGGGCCGGCGGCGTGGGCGGGGGCGGCGGTGAGGGCTGCGGTCGCGGCGAGGGCCGCGAGGAGGAGGGGTCGCACGGTGCTGCCTTTCTGTTCAGTAGGCATAGCTGGTGTGTGAGGTGTCGGCCGCCACCCGGGTCGTACCGCTGCCCGCCGGCAGGGTGGTGACGGGGGTCGGGGAAGCCGTGGCGGTGCCGTCGCCGAGCTGGCCCTTGTCGTTGTCGCCCCAGGCGCGGACGGTGCCGTCGTCGAGGGCTGCGACGGTGTGGCCGTAACCGCCCGCCATGGAGGTCACGCCGGTCAGGCCGGGTACCGGTACCGGGGTGGTCCGGCTGACGGTCGACCCGTCGCCGAGCTGGCCCCGGCCGTTCCAGCCCCAGGCGCGGACGGTGCCGTCGTCGAGGACGGCGAAGCTGTGGTAGGCGCCGGAGTGGAGTGCGGCCACGCCGTCCGGGAGCCTGACGTCCACCGGGGTGCTGCTCAGCTGGGTGGAGTCGTTGCCGAGCTGGCCGTTGGTGTTGTAGCCCCACGCCTTGGCCCTGCCGTCGGCCGTGAGCGCGAGGCTGTGGTGGCAGCCGGCGGCGATGGCTGTGACGCCGCTCAGGTCCGGGACCCGGCGTGGGGTGGCCCGGTCGGTGAGGGTGCCGTCGCCGAGCTGGCCCGCGTGGTTGCGGCCCCAGCTCCACACGGTGCCGTCCTCGCGCAGGGCCAGGACATGGCCGCAGCCGGCCTCGACCCCCTTGACCCGGTTCAGGCTCTGGACGGGAGCGGGCAGGGGGTTCGTGCCGCCGATCGAGCCGTCGCCGAGCTGCCCATAGGTGTCGCTCCCCCAGGCCAGCAGTCTGCCGGCGCGGACCGCGAGGGCGAACCCGGATCCGGCGGCGACCCGCGAAGCCCGGTCGACGCCGGCCACGGCCGCCGCGTACGGCCTCGGCGTCGTCGTCCCGTCGCCGAGCTGACCGGTGGCGTTGGCACCCCAGGCGCGGACCGTTCCGTCGGTCAGGAGAGCCACCGCGTACGACGTGTCGCCGCCGCCACCCGCGCCCAGTTCCCGTACGTCGGCGCGGCGCAGCCCGGGGACGTCCGCCGGGGTCTGCCGGACGACCGTCGAGCCGCTGCCCGGCCCCCACGTCCGCACCCACGGGTCGCTCGGCTCGGCCTGCGCGGCGCCTCCCGCGAGGAGGACCAGCCCCGCCGCCAGCGCGGCGACCTCAGTACGCATACGTCGTGTTCCCCCCGAGCGACACCGCCACGTTCTTGATCGCGGAGCCCTCCTTGAGGATCTTCACGGAGTCGTAGCGGGAGACGGTCGTCCCGTTCCCGAGCTGGCCCTCGCTGTTGTTGCCCCAGGTGAAGACGTCGTCGGCGGTGACGGCGACCCCGTGCCGGGCGCCCGCGGCAAGGTGCTGGACGCCCTCCAGGCGGGGGATCTCGACGGGCGCCGTGCGGTTCGTGCGGGAGATGTTGTCGCCGTCGGCCTGGTCGCCCTCCAGGAGCTGGCCGTACTGGTTGTTGCCCCAGCCCCAGACGTGACTGTCGCTGGTCATCGCGTAGTTGTGGAAGGCGCCGGCCTCGATGTCGGAGACGTCCTCCAGCCAGTCGACGTCGACGGGCTCGACGGCGGACTTCGTGGAGGAGTTGCCGAGCTGGCCGTAGAGGTTGTAGCCCCAGGACTTGACGGTGTTGTCGGCGGTGATCGCGAGGGCGTGATAGCAGCCGGCGTCGATCTTGACGATGTCCGTGAGGCCCTTGACCTGGCGGGGAACGGCGCTGGTGGCCCGGTTGCCGGTGCCGAGCTGGCCGTGGATGCCCCGGCCCCATGCGTAGACCTTGCCGTTCTCCAGGAGGGCGAGGCTGAAGTCGCAGCCGGCGGAGATCTGCTTGACCTTGGGCATGCCCTGGACCCGGTCGGGGACGGTACGGCTGTCCCCAGTGCGGTTGTTGCCGAGCTGCCCGTAGGAGTTGTCGCCCCAGGAGTAGACCTGGCCGGACGTGTCGAGGGCGAGGGCGTGCTTGCCGCCCGCCGCGATGTCCTTGATGTTCGCCAGGCGCGGGACGGTCGTCGGGACGGTCTGGTTGGTGTTGCCGCCGTTGCCGAGCTGCCCGGAGGAGTTGTGGCCCCATGCCTTGACGGTGGTGTCGGTGCGGGCGAGGGCGAAGGAGTCGGCGGAGGAGGTGCCGCCGGCCGACATCTGGTCGACGTCGCCCCGGAAGAGGCTGGTCACGGAGGCCGGGGAGAGGCTGTCGGCGAGGGTGCCGTTGCCGAGCTGGCCGGTGCGGCCCGCCCCCCAGCTCAGGACGGTCGGGTTGCCCTCGTTGGCTCCGGCGGCGGGCGCGAGGGCCAGGACGGCGGCGGACGCGGCGAGGGCCGCGCACACCTTGAGGGACCTGCGTGGGGACATGGCTCTGCTCTCCTTCGCTTCGGGAGGTGGGCTCCACAGCAGCCTGACCGGAAACGATCAACGCCGCGATTCGAAATGTTCGAAACACCTGAATGACGGTCATCCGTTCGAGTTGCTCCGTGTGCGAATTCCGGACGGCGCGCGAAACAGCAGGTGAGCCAATGCGGTGAACCCGGATCAGGGCGTGTGTTCCGCCGGTTCTCCGTGCGCTTGTCCGATTAGCGTCTGACCCGCTTGTTCGAATCCCCCTCCTCGTCCCCGGGAGCCGTCATGCCCGCACACCGTTTCCTCTGCGCCTGCGCCCTCGCGCTCGCCGTCTGCACCGGCGCTCACATGTCCCCCGCGTACGCCGTCCCGGTCGCCGCCGCCTCCGAGTGCGCTCCCGACGACGAGCAGTGCAACGACGACGAGGCGTCGGCCCAGAAGATCGAGGACCAGCAGAAGAAGACCGAGGCCGACGCGGCGAACGCGCAGAAGCAGATCGACGCCGTCGGCAAGCAGCTCGACGCGTGCAAGCCCGGCTCCTCGGAGTGCATGGAGAAGCTCTCCGGGTCCGGCGCCGCCGAGAAGCAGGGGGTCGCGGACATGAAGGACACGATCTCCGGCTTCAAGACCGAGCCCGGGAACAACGCGTCGTCGACGTCGTCGACGGTCTGCTCCGACTTCGCGGCGACTCTCCCCGCCTCCGCCGATCCCGAGCAATCCCCGTTCCCCGCAGGCCAGTTGTGCTCACTGCTCGGTTCCTGAACCCCACCCTGTTCCGTGCTGTCAAGGAGAGTGCCGTGCGCCGTACCGCTCTGCTCGTCCCCGCTCTGCTGACCTCCCTCGCGCTCGCCGTGCCGGCCTCCGCCGCGCCGCTCCCGGAGGAGGACCCCGGTCCGCCGCCGGCCGCGCGTGCTGTGGGGCCGGACGGGAAGCCCGCGAAGGTGGAGGACGTCCTCAAGTACTGCGAGACGAAAAAGTCCGCCTGCTCCTTCAAGATCAACCGCCTGCTGGACCGGGAGTTCGCCACGGCCGTGCGGTCGCTCGGGAACTCGGTGGTCAACTGCACGCAGAGCGACATGAACGTCGACCGCGTGGTGACCCTGCGCACCAGCAGCACCGACAACATCGGCGGCGAGATCTCGGGGAAGGTCACCGCCGAGGGCACCGTCTCCGCGTCCGGCGAGGTCACCACCAACCTGTCCAACGACATCACCAGCAACCACAAGACGCCGAACCTCAAGGAGGGTCCGACCTCCGAGACCGGCACGAAGACCACCGTCGCCGGCGGCGCGAAACTCACGGCCTCGACGAGCGCGAAGCTCGCGTTCGAGGCCGCGTTCAAGGCGACCTACTCCAAGTCGTGGACGGTGGACGCCACCGAGCAGACGACGTACAGGACGACCGTGAAGCCGCACGACGTCCTGGTGTTCGGCGCGAGCGCCGCGATGCGCCGGGTGACCGGGAACCTGATCACCGACCTCGGCAGCAAGATCCTCGGCATCTCCGTCGACAGCCCCTCGATGGTCAACACGAGTTCCTTCGTCGCGCAGACCTACGCCGCACCGGCGAACGTGTGCCAGGGCACCCGGCCCACCGGGAACTCGGCGCCCGGCGGCAACAACGTCCAACCCTGAGCGAGGAGTTCTGCCATGCGTTTCCTCATCGCCCCCGCACTCGCGTCCCTCGTCCTGGCGGCCCCCGCGTTCGCGGCCCCCGCCGAACAGCCCGTCCCCGTCCTCAACGGCGACTTCGCCGAACCCGCGATGAAGGGGGACGGTCCGACGACCGTCGGCATCGACAACTGGACCGGCGCGAACCAGCGTTACTCCCCCACCGCGTCCGGCCGCACCGACAACTCCCACGGCGTCGCCCTCCAGAAGGACGGCAACACGCTCCAGCAGCGGCTGCGCGGCGTGCGGGCGGGGGCGCGGGTCACCGTGTCGTACGAGGACAGTCCCGCCGTGTCCAAGGAGTGCCTCCCGGCGGACGTCGCGGACGGGCAGCCGTACACCGTCGAGGCGACTGGCGGTGCCGTCACGGACGTCACGACGGCGAAGGACCCCGGCCGCGTCAAGGGGACGCCCGGGGGCGGGCGTTGGACCCAGCGGTCGTACAGCTTCACGGCGTCCGAGAACGAGCCGCTGCTCACCTTCACGTCCAAGGTCACCAACTCCAAGGCGCACATCACGTGTTCGCCGATGGTCGCCCGCGTGCGGGCCGTCGAGGTGCCGCCGGCCGTGGACCAGACCGTCGACCGCACATCCCTCGGCACCTCGGAGGCGTTCAAGGGCAACGACAAGGAGAAGTGGCTGCACAACGCGCTCGCCGCGTGCAACGGGGAGAACGCGTGCGAGTTCCGGCCCGACCGGCGCACGTCGTTCCGGTACTACGGCCAGGCCCGGGTGATCGGGGAGGCGTTCGTCAACTGCACCCGCAACACCCTTCAGCACACCCGGGTGTTGAGCTTCGCCGAGCGCAGCCACGACAGCGTCGCGCAGACGTACGCGGACGCCGGGCAGTCGCTGGAGGAGGTCGCCCGGCTGCCCACCTCCGGGGACCGGACGGAGGACGAGAAACGTCTCAAGTCCCGTCCGATGGCAGCCCAGTTCGCGCTCGCCTACGAGAAGGCGTGGCAGCGGCCGTGGCAGTGGTTCAGCAGCGATCAGCGCACGGTCGTCGAGCAGATCCAGCCCGGCGAGGTCAGTTGGGTGGAGTTGCAGCCGACGCGGGAGCGGGTGGAGGGGTGGTTCGTCAGCCGGAAGGACGACTACCGCCTCCACGCCGTCGTCGACGGCCCCTCCCGCGCCGTCCCGGACCGCCTCCTCCAGCGGACGGGGCCGATGACCGGCGCCGAGAAGCAGCGGTGCATGGCGGCTCGGCCGATGACGACGACTCCGGTGGGCGTCGACGCGCCCGCGTCGTCGTCGGACAAGGGGCTGACGGGGCCGTCGGCGCCCACGGCCGCAGGGGTGCGGCGGATCGGGTGAGGGGACTGGGGTGACGAGGGCGCGAGGCCGGGTGAGGCGGCCGGACGCCCTCTTGTCCCGCTCTCCCCCGTCGGCGAACACCCCTGGTCAGCACCTGTCCCCCGGCTGTGTCATCGTGTCCTCACGGAACCCCGCACCCCTGTTCGACATCACTACAGGTGAACGGGGACGGTGTACGGAACACGGGAGCGGCGCGATGCACTGGCGGATCAAGGGAGTGGCGGCGGCGTGTGCGCTTCTCGTCGCGGGGCTGGCGACGGGGTGCACGTCGGAGTCCTCGGCGACCTCCCGGCCCACGGCGTCGCCGTCCGGTTCCGGTTCCGCGTCGGGTGCGGCCCGCGCCGCGAACCCCCGGGCGGCCGTGGAGGCCGCCTACCGGAAGTGGGGGCTCAAGCCGCTCGCCGAGGCGCCCGCGCCGCCCGCGACGAAGCCGGTCGAGCTGAAGGCCGGCGGGCGGATACCGGTGCTCAGCGAGATACCCACCAAGGAGAAGATCGTCTTCCTGACGTTCGACGACGGCACCGAGCAGGACCCCCAATTCGTCAAGATGGTCCAGGAGTTGAAGCTCCCGATCACGATGTTCCTGACGAACGCGGCGATCCGGAACGACTACGGGTACTTCCAGAAGCTCCAGGCGCTCGGCAACCCCGTCGAGAACCACACGCTGACCCACCCGAACCTGCCCACGCTGAGCGGCGTCGCCCAGCAGCAGGAGATCTGCGGCCAGCAGACGAAGCTCAAGGAGCACTACGGCACCGCGCCGCGCCTGTTCCGCCCGCCCTACGGCAACTGGAACGAGGCCACCCGCACGGCCGCCGCGTCCTGCGGGCTCCAGGCGATCGTCCTGTGGCGCGAGTCGATGCAGATCCAGAACATGCAGTACCAGCTGCCGGGCAAGAAGCTGCGGCCCGGCGAGATCATCCTCGCCCACTTCCGGGGTCCGTCCGAGCTGAAGGGGCGGACGATCACGCAGATGACCGTGAACATGCTCCGGCACATCGAGGAGCAGGGGTACACGGTGGCCCGGCTGGAGGACTATCTCTGACCGGTGGCGGCGAGCGTGCACGTGCAGGTGCTCACCCCTTGACTCCCCCTTCCTCGACTCCCCGGAAGAAGAACCGCTGGAGCCCGAAGAAGAACACCAGGACCGGCGCCACCGCGACGATCGTCCCGGCGGCCACCACCCGGGGGTTGTCGAAGAAGGTGCCCCGCAGCGCGTTCAGGCCGACGGTCAGCGTGTACTTGTCCTGGTCGGACAGGACGATCAGCGGCCACAGGAAGTCGTTCCACGACCCGACGAACGCGAAGATCGCGACGACGGCCATGGCGCCCTTCACCTGGGGCACGCAGATCAGCAGGAACCGTTTCCACACGTTGGCCCCGTCGATGACGGCCGCCTCCTCCAGCGCGAGCGGCAGCGCGAGGAACGCGTTGCGCATGAGCAGCACGTTCAGTGCCGCGACCGCCGTCGGCAGGGCCACCCCCAGCAGTGTGTTGTTCAGCCCCAGGGAGCGCATCAGCAGGAACTGCGCGACGATGACCGTCTCCCCGGGGACGAGCAGCGCGGCGACGAACACCGACAGCGCGGCGCCCCGCCCCCGGAACCGCAGCCTCGCCAGCGCGAACCCGGCGCAGGTCGCCCCGACGACGTTCGCGGCGACGGAGATCAGCGCCACGGTCACGGAGTTGAGCAGGTAGTCCGGTACCGGGACCCGGCGCACGACCTCCCGGTAGTTCCCGAACGTCGGATCGCTGGGCAGGAGCCTGGGCGGACGCGCGTACAGGTCGTCGCCCGCGCCTTTGAAGGACAGCGAGAGCTGCCACAGGAACGGGCCGACGAGGATCACGAGGACCAGTACGAGGACGGCGTACCGGGCGCCCCGCCTCACTCCGCGTCCCCGTCCCGGCGCTGCATACGCAACTGCACGAGCAGCAGCGTGAGCGTGATGACGAACATGACGACGCTGATCGCCGTCGCGTACCCGGTGTCCGCCGAGAGCCCCGTCCCCTCCCGCTGGATCAGCATGGTCATCGTGATGTCCTTGCCGCCCGTCCCGCCGGTGTTCCCGGACAGCACGTACACCTCGCTGAACACGCGGAACGCGGCCACCGACGACAGCACCCCGACCAGCGCCATCGTGGACCGCACCCCGGGGACCGTCACCGACAGGAACCTCCGCGCGGCGCCGGCCCCGTCGACGGACGCGGCGTCGTACAGGGCCGGCGGGATGTGGGCGAGGGCGGCCAGGTAGATCACCATGTAGTACCCCACCCCCGTCCACACGGTCACGAACATCGCGCTCACCAGCAGCAGCCAGCGGTCCGCGACGAACGGCACCGGCTCGGAGACCAACCGGGCCCAGGACAGCGCCTCGTTGACGAGTCCCCGGCTGTCGAGCAGGTTCGTCCAGATCAGTCCTACGGCGACGGCCGACATGACGACCGGGGTGTAGAAGGCGCTGCGGAACACGCCGATCAGCCGGCCCGGACGGCTCACGAGGGCCGCGAGGAGCAGCGGGAGCACGACCATGAACGGGACGACGCAGACGACGTACAGGGTCGAGTTGAGCAGCGCCGTCCAGAAGCGTGGATCGTCGCTCAGGCGGCGGTAGTTGTCGAGGCCGGTGAACCGTCCGCCGCGCACCATCGTCGCGTCGGTGAAGGACAGGACGACGGTGTTGAGGAAGGGAAAGAGGACGAAGACGGCGGTGACGGTGAGGCCGAGGGCGAGGAAGGCCCAGGGGGCGGACCGGCGACGGTGAGTGCGGCCGGCCACCCCGGTCGCGCCAACCGGCTTGCCGCTGACCGGGGTTGCGGCCTCCGTCATGACGGGTGCCGTCACGCCCGTCGCAGCTTCTCGTCGCAGAACGCGACCGTGTCGTCGAGGGCCTTCTTCGGTGACTTGTCGCCCTTGAGGGCGAGGGCGACCTGTTCGCGGAGTTCGTCGACCATCGCCTGGGAGAAGGCGGGCGGCCAGTGCACGACGGCCCTGCCGACCTGCGCGGCGGCCTCGACGCGGACGCGGCCCTCGTCGGTGCCGTCGTCCTTCGTGAAGTACGGGTCGTCCAGGGTGTGCACGGTCGCGGGGAAGACGGCCGCCTGGTGGGCGAAGGCGAGTTGGTTGGCCCTGTCCGTCGCGAACTTGGCGAAGGCGACGGCGGTGGCGGCGTCGCGGGTCTTCGAACTCACCGCGAGGGACTCGATGTACATGTTCGGGGCGGCGTTCGCGACGATGGGTCCGACGGCGACGCTCCGGTAGATGTCGGGGGCGTTCTTCTTGAAGTCGGCGAGGTTGTAGGCGCTGCCGGGGAGCCAGCCGAGCTGTCCCGCCTTGAACTTGTCGACCTCGCCGACCTGCTTCTCGTTGAGGATGTCCTCGGTGAGGGCGCCGGAGTCGTACATCTCCTTGTAGCGGGTGAGGAGTTCGACGCCTTTGGCGCTGTTGAAGGTGAACGCGGTGGCGTCCTTGTTCATCAACTGGACGCCGTAGGTGCCGAAGGTCTCGATCACCGGGGTGCGGCCGAGCATCGAGTAGGCGCCCTTCGCGGACGCCGCCATCTTGCCGGCCTGGGTGAAGAGCTGGTCGTAGGTCTTCGGGAGGTTCTTCGGGTCGAGGCCCGCCTTCGCCATCAGCTTCGTGTTGAAGAAGGAGGGGCCGGTGTTGAGGTAGAAGGGGTAGCCGTAGGTGCCGCCGTCGATGCCGGGCCAGGTCATGGCGTTCCAGGCGGCGGGCAGGAAGTCGGCCTTCGCCGCGGGGTCGGCCTTGGCGATGTCGAGGAGCATGCCGGCGCCGGCCAGGGTGTAGCCGGCCTCGGGGCCGAGGTCCATGACGTCGGGGAGGGTGCCCGCGGCGGCGTCGGCGGAGAGTTTCTGGGAGTAGCCGTCGGCGGGCTGGTCGATCCACTTCACCTTCGCGCCGGGGTGTTCCTTCTCGAAGGCGGCGACGAGGCCGGTGAAGTAGGCGGCGTAGTTGCCCTTGAGGTTCCAGGTCTGGAAGGTGATCGAACCGGTGGCCTTGCCGTTCACGGGGCCGTCGGTGCCGCCCCCGGAGTCGTCACCGCCTCCCACTCCGCACCCGGCCAGCATCAGGATCGCCCCTGCTGCCCACAGACGTCTCATCGTGAACTCCCTCGCGTCGGTCGGTCGGTTCGGCGAGTTCGTGTGCGATCGCCGTCCCGGGCGGGGCTGTTCGCAGCGTCAGGCGGGGGATGGCGAGAGCCGACACTAAGGCGCTTAAGTTGAGGGTGTCAACGGGTGGGGCGGGCGTTGCTGATGCTGCGTCAGTCTGCTTGATCTTGGCGGGAGTTGACGCCGAGCGTGCTGGCGCGGGCGACGAGGACGGGCACCAGGTCGGCGGGGGCCTGCATCGGCCGCCCGTCCAGGAGGCACAGCAGACGCCGGGCGACGTCCGCGCCGAAGCCGACGGCGTCGCGGCGCAGTGCGGTGAGCTGGGGGCGCAGGGCCGTGCAGACCGGGGTGTCCTCCCAGACGACGACCGCGATGTCTTCGGGGATGCGCAGGGCGTGGCGGCGGACGGCGTCGAGTCCGGCGACGGCGAGGACCTCGTTGTCGTAGATCAGCACCGTGGGGCGGGGTGCGGTGGTGAGCGCGGTCTCGGTGGCCCGTTCGCCGGCCGCCGCCGAGAAGTCGGTGGAGAGGGTGCGGCAGTGCTGGAAGCCCAGGTCACGGCCGGTACGTTCGAAGGATTCGATGCGCCGGTGCACGTGCAGCATGCCGGGCGTGCCGGACAGGTAGGCGACGCGGTCGTGGCCGCGTGCGCGCAGGTGGTCCATGACGGTGCGCATCGCGGCGGCGTCGTCGACGGGCACGGAGGGCAGGTGGCCGCCGGGGTCGGGGCCGCCCGCGACGATGCCGGGCAGGCCGAGCGCGGCGACGGCGGCCGGGCGCGGGTCGTCTCGCCGGAGGTCGACGAGGACGACGCCGTCGACTCTCCTCTCGTCGCGCCAGCGGCGACAGGTCGCGATCTCCTCCTCGACCGAGGCCACGACCTGGAACAGCAGGCCGTGGTGGCGGGCGCTCAGCACGGTCTGCATGCCGGTCATCAGGCGGTGGAAGAAGAGTTCGGTGCCGACGTCGCGAGGGTCGCGCGCGACGACGAACCCGACGGTGGACGAGCCTGCCCCGCTCAGCGCGCGGGCGGCCGGGTGCGGGGACCAGTCCAGCTCCTCGACGACCTCCAGGACCCGCCTGCGCGTGGCCTCCGAGACACCGGGCCTGCCGTTCAGCGCGAAGGAGGCGGCGGCCTCGGAGATCCCGCACCGCTCGGCGATGTCACGGAGGGTGGGACGGCGGCCCTCGGCACTCATGGGAACCCCGGTGATCGGATCCTGATGCGGCGTCAACTCCCTCTTGCGGGGCCAACTTTAGCGCTTTAGTGTCGGCTCTCGCCTCACCGAGGAGAGGGGACCCCCACATGCCCGTCGACGCGTCAGGCCCGCTCGAAAGACCCCTGCGGCGCCGCAGCTTCCTCCAAGCCGCCGGCGCCGGACTGCTGGCAAGCGCCGCCGCCCTCCCCGCGACAGCCGCGCAGGCGCAGTCCCTCGCGGCGGCGGGCTTCGGACCCGAACCTCCACTGATGCACGGCTACTCCGGGCCGCAGATCAAGGCGTGGAACCCGGACACCGACCGGCACGCCCGGTATCTGCGCTCCCGCGTCCCGCTCGCACCCCGGATCGGCGCCTTCGAGCCGACCCAGTCCCGCCGGGGCCTCGACCCCCGGCCCCGGCTCGCGGTCCTCGCCAACGACTACGTCCAGCCGAGCTGGGAGACCGAGGGCTATCCGTACGGCCCGGTCGCCGAGGCGTACGCCCTGCGTTTTTGGCAGTACCCCGACCTGTACGCGTCCTGGCACGGCCTGCCGCTGGACGGCCGCCACACCGAACCGAACCCGCCCTACGGCCTGTTGAACCTCCCGAACCCCGGCTACACGGACGCCGCGCACCGCAACGGCGTGCTCAGCCTGGGCTGTTGGTTCTGGCCGCGCCCCGAGAACTTCGCCGACATCGTCGAGAAGACCCCGCAGGGCACCTTCCCCCTCGCGGACCAACTCATCGCGATGGCCCGCTACTTCGGCTTCGACGGCTACTTCGTCAACCAGGAGGCCACCATCACGGCCGCCCAGGCGCGGCTGCTGATGGAGATGCTCGGCTATCTCGCGCGCAAGGCGCCGCCCGGCTTCCACGTCCAGTGGTACGACTCCCTCACGGTCGACGGCCGGATCTCCTACCAGAACGAGTTCAACTCGGTGAACTCGCCCTGGATCGTGAACGGCGGACAGCGCGTCAACAGCAGCGTGTTCCTCAACTACTGGTGGAGTTCGGCCCGGATCCAGGCGTCCCGCAGCCACGCCCTCTCGCTCGGCCTGGACCCGTTCGAGGTCGTGTACGCGGGCAGCGAGATCGGCATGTACCGCTTCGCCCAGCCCTACGACCCGCGCGCGATCTTCCCCGAGGGCGGTGAACCGCGCACCAGTTGGGCGTTCCTCGGCTCGGAGATGGTCTGGTACACGGTCGACGGCGACAAGACGACCCTCGCGAACCAGGCCCCCGTGTACGCCCGCGAGCGTCAGCTCTGGTCCGGGCCCGCCGAGGACCCCTCCCGCACCGGCCGCACCCGCCAGCCCGACAGCGGCCGTCCCCTCGACCCGGCGGGCTGGGACGGCACCGCCCACCACATCGTCGAGAAGTCCGCCATCGGCCGCCTGCCCTTCGTCACACGCTTCTGCACGGGCACCGGCGAACGGTTCTTCACCGACGGCGTCCAGACCGGCGACCGCCCCTGGTTCGACATCGGCAGCCAGGATCTCCTGCCGACCTGGCAGTGGTGGATCCGCGACGCGGCGAACGCCCCGAGCACCGCGATCCGCGCGGACTACGACCACACCACCGCGTACGACGCCGGCAACTCCCTGCGCCTGTCCGGCACTCTGGGCGCGTCCGCGTCGGCTGTCGTGCGCCTCTACAAGACCCGCCTGCCCCTCACCCCGGCGTCGACCGCCTCGCTGGTGCACCGGGGTTCGACCGGGACGGCGGCGCTTCGGCTCGGGCTCGTCCTCCAGGACGCGCCCGCCGACACGGTGTGGCTCGACGCCGGTCCCGTGGGCGCGAGTTGGTCCCGCTGGACGGCCGACCTCGCCGCGTGGGCGGGGCGGACCGTCGTCGCCGTCCACGTCTCCCTGCTGGCCGGGAGCGGTGGGGCCGCCGGGATCGCCGTCCATCTCGGGGAGCTGCGGATCGCGGACGCCGGTGCGGATCCGGTGCCGGGGCGGCCCGGCGGGTTCGCCGTCGAGCGGGCGGTGCGGGCCGGGGACACCGCGAGTGTCTATCTGACCTGGGATTTCGCGCCGGACGAGGTGGCCCGGTACGACATTTTCCGGCGCACCGCGTCGGGGCGGCGGTGGCTGGGGCGGACGTACGACGGGGCGTACTGCGTGTCGCCGCTGGCCCGGGAGGGCGACGGGGCGACGACGCGGCTGGAGCTGGAGGCGGTGTCCGTGACGGGGCGCCGCAGCCCGGCCGCGACGACCGAGCTGGCCTGGTGAGGGGGACGGCATGCAGTGGAGACACAGCGCACGGCTGGCTCTCGCCGCGCTCGTCCTGCCCTTTCTGCTCACCGCTCCCCCACCGGCCTCGGCGGCGGTCTCCCTGCCCGAAGTCACGCCTCGTCCGCAGCAGTTGGCGGCCAACGGTGACCCGCTGACCGTCCCGTCCCGGGTCCGTGTCCTCACCGCCGGGCAGCCGGACCGGCCCACCCGCGACCTCGTCGTGTCCGTCCTGCGTTCGGCGGGAGCGACCGAGATCGAGGAAAGTCCCCTTCCGGCGACGGGAGTCGAGGCCGGGGACCTGAGTGTGGTGATCGGCGGGGTCACGGACTCGCGGGTCACCGACGCGTTGCGGGCGGCGGGCGGTCGGCTGCCCTCCACCCCGCTGCCCGCCGAGGGGTACGCGCTCGCCTCCCGTGCCGCGCCCGGCGCCGGCGGTTCGGTGGTCCTCGCGGGCGCCGACGCGAGCGGCACGTACTACGCCGCCCAGACGCTGCGCCAACTCGTCACCGGTACGACGCTGGCGGCCGTCAGCGTCGTCGACCATCCGCTGATGCCGTTGCGCGGGGCGATCGAGGGGTTCTACGGCAGCCCGTGGACGCACGCGGAACGCATGGACCAACTCGCCTTCTACGGCGCGCTGAAGATGAACACGTATCTGTACGCGCCGAAGGACGACCCCTATCACCGTGAGCGCTGGCGGGATCCCTACCCCGCTCAACTCCTGGCCCAGCTCGGCGAGTTGGTCCGGCAGGCGGCCGACCATCACGTCCGTTTCACCTTCGCGCTCTCCCCCGGTGTCTCCATCTGCTACAGCTCCGCCGCCGACCGCGCGGCCCTGGAGGCCAAACTCCAGGCGGTGTACGACCTCGGGGTGCGGAGCTTCTCGGTCCCGCTGGACGACATCAGTTACACGCGGTGGAACTGCACGGCCGACCGGACCGCGTACGGGGCACCCTCACAGGCGTCGGCGGCGCGGGCGCAGGTGGAGTTGCTGAACCGGCTCCAGCGGACGTTCCTCGCGGCACGCGCGGGGACGTATCCGCTCCAGATGGTGCCGACGGAGTACGGCGACGTCACGGAGACCCCCTACAAACGGACGATCCGCGAGCAACTCGACTCCCGTGTCGAGGTGATGTGGACCGGCACCGACACCGTGCCGCCCCGCATCACCGTCCAGGACGCGTCCCGCGCGGCGGCCGTCTGGGGGCGCAAGGTGTTCCTCTGGGACAACTACCCCGTCAACGACTACGGCCAGGCCGAGGGCCGGCTCCTCCTCGCCCCCTACACCGCCCGCGAGTCCGGCCTGCACGCCCAGCTCTCCGGCCTCGTCCTCAACCCCATGAACCAGGCCGCCGCCAGCAAGGTCGCCCTCTTCGGCGGCGCCGACTTCGCCTGGAACGACGGGAGTTACGACGCGCGGCGGGCGTGGCGGGCAGCCGCCGGGTATCTGTCCGACGGCGACGCCTCGACGGTGGAGGCGCTGCTGGCGTTCTTCGACGTCGAGCACCTGGCGCCGACGTTCGGTTCGTCCCCCTGGCAGCCCCAGGCACCCGAACTCGCAGCGCGCTTCGCGGAGTTCCGCACGGCGTGGAACACCGGGTCGAAGGCCGCCGCCCTCAACTCCCTGCGCCCCTACGCCCAGTTGCTGTCCGCAACCCCGGCCCGTATCCGAACCGGCGTGACCGACCCGGCCTTCGTCGCCGACTGCACCCCCTGGCTGGACGCCCTCACCCTCTGGAGCGCCGCCCTCGAACGCACCCTCGACGCCCTCACCGCCCGCCTCTCGGGCGACGAGCCCGGCGCCCAACGCCTGTTCACGGAGACGTCCTCCCTCAGCACCCGCGCCGGCGCCATCCAGACGATCCCTGGCGAGACCCGCCCCCAGGGCCCGGTGCGCGTCGCGGACGGAGTCCTGGACACCTTCCTCACGGAGGCCCGGACGCTACGGTGACGGAATGGATCAAGCAGAGGCACTCCTCATCGGAGGACGCGCGGGAGTGGGCAAGACGACGGTCTCCTGGGAGATCTCGGCCCTCCTGCGCTCCGCCGAGGTCCCCCACGCCCTCATCGACGGCGACTTCATGAGCCAGGTGCACCCCGCCCCACCGGACGACCCCCACCTCGTGGACATCACGACCGCCAACCTCAAGGCCGTCTGGACCAACTACAGCCGCCTCGGCCACCGTCGCCTCATCTACGTCAACACGATGAGCGTCATGCCGGCCAGCACCGGCATCTTCGAACAGGCCCTCGCCCCCGACGTCCGCCTCATCCGCGTCCTCCTCACCGCCACCGACCCCACCACCCGCTCCCGCCTCGAACACCGCGAACAGGGCTCCGAACTGGAATCCGAGTGGACCAACAGCCGCCGCAAGGCCCGCCTGCTGGAGGAGGGGGTCCCGGCGGACACGGTCCGGGTGGCGACGGACGGGCGGTCGGTGGCGGAGATCGCGGGGGAGGTGGTGGGGGTGACGGGGTGGGGGGTGTGATGCGTGATGTACGCGGTGTGAGGTGTCGTATACGTGGCCTCTCCCATGTGATGTGTGAGGTGTCATACACCACCCCCTTCCCCTCACCCCGCCCGAGGCACCCCACTCGTCCCCCGCACCTCCAACACCGGCACCGTCAGCTCCACCCGCCCCGCCAGCCCCGGTTCCTCGATCCGCTCCAGCAGATGCCGGGCGGCCCGGCGCCCCACCTCCCGGCTGGAGTTGTCCACGGTCGTGAGCCACAGGTGCCGGAGCTGGGAGAGGGAGGTGTTGTCGTAGCCGACGAGGGACAGGTCCCCGGGGACGGACAGGCCGCTCTCCTCGGCGGCTGAGAGGGCGCCGACGCAGGTCACGTCGTTGACGGCGAAGACGGCGGTGGGGCGGAGGGGGTGGTGGAGGAGGCGGACGGTGGCCCGGTAGCCGCCCTCCTCGGTGAAGTCGCCCTGTTCGACGACGGCGGTGGCGTCGAGGCCGTGCTTGCGGACGGCCGTCTCGAAGCCGCGTCGGCGCAGTTCGCCGATGACGCCACGCCCGGCGATGTGCGCGAGGTGGCGGTGGCCGAGGGAGATGAGGTGTTCGGTGGCGAGGCGGGCGCCGTGTTCGTCGTCGCCGGCGATGACGTCGACGGTGGGGAGGGCGGGTTCGCGGGTGCCGGCGAGGACGGTGGGGACCGTGCTCGCGGCGGCTCGCAGGACGCCGGGGTCGGGCAGGGTGCCGACCGCGATCAGGCCGTCGACGCGGAGTTCGGTGAACGTCCGGGTGAGGTCCTCGCCGAGGCGGCGGTTGAGGTGGGCGTCCGCCAGGAGCATGCGCAGGCCGTGGTCGTGGAGGCGGGAGTTCAGGCCGTCGAGGAGGTCCACGAACCAGGGGTTGCGCAGGTCGTCGAGGAGGACGCCGACGGTGCGGGTGCGGCGTTCGCTGAGGCTGCGGGCGGCGGCGTTGGGGCGGTAGCCGAGTTCGTCGACGGCGGCGAGGACGGCGTCCCGTTTGTCGGGGCGGACCCCGTCGGATCCGCGCAGGACCAGCGAGACGAGCGACTTGGACACGCCCGCGCGTGCGGCGACGTCACGGATGGTCGGAGTCCTCATGTCGTGGACCGTTCCACAGCCGGGTTCTCGTTGTAAAGGCCCTTGACATCAGGGGTGCCGCTCCTCAGGGTGAGCGTGCACGTTCTGGAACGGTCCAAAGAGGGGCAGGCCCATGGTGAGTACGCTCGGTGTCGCCGTCGTCGGGTTCGGCTGGATGGGCCGGGTGCACACCCAGGCGTACACCCGACTCCCCCACCACTTCCCCCAGTTGGGCCTGCGTCCCGAGCTCGTCGCCGTCGCCGAGGAGGTGCCGGGGCGGGCCGAGGAGGCGGCGGAGCGGTACGGGTTCGCGGTCGCCACCCGGGACTGGCGGGACATCGCGGCCGACCCGCGCGTGGCGGCCGTCAGCATCACCGCGCCGAACTTCCTGCACCGGGAGATCGGGGTGGCGATGGCAAAGGCGGGCAAGCACATCTGGATCGAGAAGCCGGTGGGGCTGAGTGCCGAGGACGCCCGTGCGGTCGCCGGCGCCGTCGCCGAGGCCGGTGTGCGGGGCACGGTCGGGTTCAACTACCGCAACGCGCCGGCCGTCGTCCACGCCCGCGAGCTGATCGCCTCCGGTGCCGTCGGACACGTCACCCACGCGCGCGTGCGGCTCTTCAGCGACTACGCCGCCCACCCGGACGGTGCTCTGACCTGGCGGTTCGAGCGGGAGCGGGGCGGCAGCGGGGTCCTCGGGGACCTCGCCTCGCACGGCGTCGACCTGGCCCGCTTCCTGCTGGGCGACATCGCCTCCCTGACCGCCGACACGGCCGTCTTCGTCCCCGAGCGGGCCCGCCCCGCCGGCGCGACGGCGGGCCACACCCTCGCCTCCGGCGGCGAGCCGGGGCCGGTCGAGAACGAGGACTACGTCAGCTGTCTGCTCCGGTTCACCTCCGGCGCGCGCGGCGTCCTGGAGGCGTGCCGGGTCTCCGTCGGCGAGCAGAACACCTACGGCTTCGAGGTGCACGGCACGCAGGGCGCCGTCTTCTGGGACTTCCGCCGGATGAACGAACTCGGCGTCGGCGTCGGCACGTCGTACCAGGACCAGCCGGTCAGCACGGTGTACGTCGGCCCGGGGCACGGCGACTACGCGGCGTTCCAACCGGGCGCGGCGGGCGGCATGGGGTACGACGACCTGAAGGTGATCGAGGCGCACGCGTTCCTGCGTTCCATCGAGGAGGGCACGCCGTACGGGGCGACGCTGGAGGACGCCGTGCACAGCGCGACCGCTCTCGACGCGATGAGCCGCTCCGCCGCGTCGGGGGCGTGGGTGAGCCTCGTCAGTCGCTCTCCCGCCTGAGGCGTGCGCTGATGTGCGCGCCCGTCCGCCGGACGGCGTCGGCGACCCGCTCCAGCCGATGTGCGGGACCGGCGACGGCGAAGAGGGCCGCGACGGGGGTGTCGCCCGTGCAGTACAGGGGTGCTGCGACGCCGTGTGCGCCGGGTGCGAGGACGCCTCGGTCGAGCGCGAAGCCGCGTGCGCGGATCTCGCGCGCCTCCTGCGGCCAGGAGGCCGGTACCGGGCCGGGCGGGAAAGGGTGGCCGGGGTGTGCGGCGCACACCTTCCCGGCGGCGGTGTACCAGGGCCGAGGAGAGCGGTCCGTCGGCGTCCTCCCGTTCCCCGGGAACCACTCGATCAGCAGCGTCTGGTGCCGCCGCAGCACCGCCGTCCCCACGACGGTGCCCGTCAACTCGGCCAGCCTGCAAGCGGGTTCGGCCGCCGCCGCACGCAGCCCGGGGTGCGGCTGCCAGTCCTGGCCGAGCTGGAACATCCGCCAGCCGAGGCGGTATCCCCCGGAGTGACGTTCGACGGCGCCCAGGGCCGTCAGTTGTTCCAGCAGCCGGTGGGCCGTGGCCTTGGGCAGGCCGCTCTCGGCCGACAGCCGGGTCAGCCCGGCTCCCGGTGCGCGTTCCACCGCCGCCAGCAGAGCGAAGGCGCCCTCCAGGACGCCCCGCCCGGCGCCGTCCGCCGGTGTTCTCGCACCGTGTTCGATTCCGGCGCGTAGGGATACGCTGCTCCCGCTCATCGCTCCCCCTGCTCCCCGATTCCCGCGCGCCCGGCGGTGGTCGGACCTCCGGGGCACCGCCATGCTGGGGGACGAGGGTGGGTCGAGATGTTGTCGATAGGTTGTCGTGCCCCCGGCACAGCGGCCGTCCCGGTCGGTGCACGGGGGAGAGATCGAGGGGGCCGATGCCTCAGTTACGTTTGCTCGGACCGGTGGAACTGGCCACGCCGGAGGGGACGGACGAGGTCGGACCGCCGCAACGGCGTGCCGTGCTCGCGGTGTTGGCGGTGGACGTCGGACGGCCGGTGGCGCCCGACATGGTGATCCGGCGGGTGTGGGGCCCGAACTCCCCCGAGGGGGCCCGGCGTTCGGTGTACGCGCACGTCGCCCGGCTGCGCAGGCTGTGCGAGGGGACCGCGGGCCGGATCAGGGTGACGCGCCGGTCCGGGGGGTACGTCCTGGAGGCGGACAAGGACCGGATCGACGTCCACAGGTTCCGCCGACTGGTGGGCGAGGCGCGGGATCCCGGGCTGCCGGACGGCGTGCGGGCGCGACTGCTGGGCGAGGCGCTCGGGCTGTGGCGGGGTGAGCCGCTCAGCGGGCTGGACGGTCCGTGGGCGGTGCAGACGCGCGAGGCGTGGCGGCGGGAGCGCGTGGAGGCGACCGTCGCGTGGGCGCGGCTCCAACTGCCGGACGACCCGGCCGCGGCGATCGGCCCGCTGTCCGCGCTGCTGGACGAGCATCCGTTGACGGAGCCGCTGGCGGAGACGCTGATGCGGACGCTGTATGCGGCCGGGCGGGGTGCCGAGGCCCTGGAGTGCTACGCCGCCGTACGGCGTCGGCTGGCCGAGGAGTTGGGCACGGAGCCGGGTCCGGCGCTGCGGGCGGCCCATCAGGCGGTACTGCGGGGCGGGTTGCCCGTGCCGAGCGGTTCCCCGGCACCTCAGCGCCTGGTGCCCGCACAACTGCCGGTCGCGGTACGGGGGTTCACCGGCCGGGTGGAGGAACTCGCGCGGCTGGACGCGTTCTTGACGACGGCGTCGTCCGCGCCCGTGGTGATCTCGGCGGTGTCCGGCACGGCCGGGGTGGGCAAGACGTCGCTGGCCGTGCACTGGGGGCACCGGGTGCGGAAGTCGTTCCCCGACGGGCAGTTGTACGTGAACCTGCGCGGGTTCGACCCGGCCGGCTCGTCGCGGGACCCGGCGGAGGCGCTGCGCGGTTTCCTGGACGCCCTGGAGGTGCCCCCCGCCAGGATCCCGGCCGGTGTGGACGCGCAGGCGGCCCTGTACCGGAGTCTGCTCGCCGACCGGCGGATGCTCGTCGTGCTGGACAACGCCCGGGACGCCGACCAGGTCAGACCGCTGCTGCCCGGGGCGCCCGGCTGCGTCGTCCTCGTCACCAGCCGCAACCGGCTCACCAGCCTGGCGGCGGTGGAGGGCGCCCACATGTTCGCGATCGACGTGCTGTCCCCCGCCGAGGCGCGGTCCATGCTGGCCGACCGGCTCGGCGGGCCGAGGACGGCGACCGATCCCGCGGCCGTCGCCGAGATCACGGCCCGGTGTGCCGGGCTGCCCCTGGCGCTGGCCGTGGTGTCGGCTCGGGCCGCCGACCGGCCGAACCTGCCGCTGGCCGACCTCGCGGGCGAACTGCGCGACGGGAACAGCCGCCTCGACGCGCTCGACGCGGGTGATCACGCCACTCGGGTGCGTGCCGTCTTCTCCTGGTCCTACCGGGCCCTGAGCCCCGCCGCCGCCCGGCTGTTCCGGCTGCTCGGCCTGCATCCCGGGCCGGACATCTCCGCCGCGGCGGCGACGAGCCTGGCGGGTGAGCCCCCCGCGCCCACCCGCCTGCTGCTAGCCGAACTGACGACCGCCCATCTGCTGGCGGAGCCCGCCCCGGGCCGCTACTCGTTCCACGACCTGCTCCGCGCCTACGCCGGTGAGCTGGCCCGTGCCGAGGACGGCGAGGACGTCCGCCGGGAGGCGACGCACCGAGTGCTGGACCACTACCTGCACACCGCGCTGCGGGCGCAGCGCCTGCTGGGCCCGCCCGCCGACCGCGTCGAACCCGCGCCCGTCCGGCCCGGTGTCCGGCCCGAGGAGCCGGCCGGCCGGGACGCCGCCATGGCCTGGTTCACCGCCGATCACTCCGTGCTGTCCGCCGCTCTCCAGCAGGCCGCACGGGACGGATTCGACGGCCACGTCTGGCAGTTGGCCGCCGCGCTGAGCACGTACCACCAGCGCGCGGTCATGTGGGCCGAGTGGGCCGCCGCCCACACCGCAGCGCTGGCCGCCGCCGAGCGGCTGGGCGACCGGGCGGCGCAGGCGTGCGCGCTGCGCAACATCGCGAACGCGGAGTCGTCGCTCGGGCATCAGGTGGACGCCCGAGCGCGCCTCGACCGCGCGATGCGGCTGTACCGGGAGCTGGACGACCCGGCGGGCGAGGCCCACACGCACCTGGCGCTCGGCAGGGTGTCGACCCGTCAGGAGCGCCGCACCGAGGCGCTCGTCCACTCGCGGCGGGCGGTGGAGCTGTTCGGGGTGGCGGGGGAACGGGGGTGGCAGGGCATGGCGCTCAACAACGTCGGCTGGGACCACACGATGCTCGGCCGGCACCGGCAGGCCGTCGACCTCGGCCGGCAGGCGCTGGCCCTGCTGGAGGGAGCCGGCCATGCCTCCGGCGAGGCCCACACCTGGGACACCCTCGGCTACGCCCACCACCATCTCGGCGAGTACGCGCAGGCGGCGGCCTGTTACGAGCGGGCCGCCCGGCTCTTCCACGAGCTGGGCGACCGCTACTTCGAGGCGGACATCCTCGCGCACCTCGGCGACACCCTCCACGCCGCCCGGGACACCGGCTCGACGAAGAACGCCTGGACCCGTTCCCTGGCCCTCTTCGAGGAACTCGGCCACCCGGACGCCGCCGCCCTGCGCGACCGGCTCCGGCACCACCTGGGCAAGGACCCGGCCGCCGGCGCACTGCCCGCCCGCGACTGACGCTCCGCGGTCGACCCGCGTCAGAGCTTCGGCCCGTAGGTGCCGTTCCGGAAGGTGAAGACGGTCGGCTCGGCGTCGTACTCCTCGCGGAAGTACCCGCCGTGGCCGGGTTCCTCGACGTGGGGTGCGATCAGGTCGAGGATGGTGACCAGCTCGCCCAGCTCGTCGTCGAGCCAGTAATTACGGCTGAACAGGCCCCATGCCCAGAGCTCACGCCCCACCGCGAAACCACGGGACTGACGCCGCAGAGACGCGACGTCCCGTCCGGGCAGGTAGCCGTCCGGGTCTGGTGCCAGAACCGGGTACGCGTGCTCGGCAGGGTCGAGCCCGGCCGGGCGCTCGGCGCTCGGCGCTCAGGCCGAGGTGCCGGCGCAGGGCATCCAGCACCGTGTCGGGGGTGTCGTCCCGGAGGAAGCACGTGAAGACGACTTCGAAGTGGAGACTCACGGACCGCATTCTGTCCGGCGTGGCCGATGGCACGGGGGTTGCCGCCTTGCAGTCCGGGGTGATCGCGGTCGACCAGGATCTTCGGACGTCGGACGGTTCTGCCCACGTCGTAGCGGACGGCTGTCGGTTCCTTGTGAGCCGAGCGGCCTGACGGCGCCAAGCCGCGACGGTTTCGGCTCACGGGCCCGGCAGGGCGAGCTGGGGCGGAGATCCTGAACCCCGAGACCGACGGGGCGCTGATCTGCAACTTCACCAATGACTTAGGGCAAGTATCCGTTTCCGTCCCGCTTACGACCCACTCGATCCAGCTCGACCTTGAAGGCATGCCCATCAGCGGGCACACCCCACATAACGTTCACACTCGCTAATAACGCATGACGCAGACCGCAAGCCAGACAACGCCCGCCCCCGGACCGTAGCTTGTCAGTAGCAACTGAGGGTCTCGCAAGCTCCCCACCGATGGACGTCACGAGCATCAAGGGCACCCTGAGCTTCGCCGAGCAAATCGCCGGCCCTGACCGACAGATGGGCAGGACTCCCGTCCCCACAAGCCCGACAGGCAGTCCAAAGAGCCCCGCCGACAAGCCTCTACGCCGACGCTCCGCCACACATGAGACAGGCCTTGGGGCTCAACGGCAATCGATACGATGGACACCTTGACGCCGCGAAACCGATACACCCGATCCCCTTGCCCAATAGGCGCACCGAAACGCGGTGCATGACGCCGCACCACCGACACAAGCACCCCTTAATCACCATTTCGCCAGATTTCACCCTAATGGCCGAAACGTCCATTTCTCTAGAAGTAACGAAAACCGGCCCAGCGGCCAGATAAAGCCCCAGCTCACGCACCGTGGTCCCCGCGCATGCGGGGGTGTTCCCGTGTACTTGGGCCTCCCACAGCGGACGACGGGGTGGTCCCCGCGCATGCGGGGGTGTTCCCGCGTCCTCCGCCGCGACGATCTGGTTGAACCAGTGGTCCCCGCGCATGCGGGGGTGTTCCCCCACGGGAAGGCGCGCTCGGGCGGGGCGTTCGGGTGGTCCCCGCGCATGCGGGGGTGTTCCCGGCCGTCCGGCGGGACGGCCCCGGCATCTTCGGTGGTCCCCGCGCATGCGGGGGTGTTCCCTGCACGCTCAGCCGCGGTACGGGCGGGACGGTGTGGTCCCCGCGCATGCGGGGGTGTTTCACGACGCCGGTACTACGGGGACTCCCGTAGGGGGGTGGTCCCCGCGCATGCGGGGGTGTTCCGAAGGGCGCGAACGCCGTACGCGGCGGCCTCGCGTGGTCCCCGCGCATGCGGGGGTGTTCCCCTTCGCAGGCAGGTCGTGACCACGGGGCAGCTGTGGTCCCCGCGCATGCGGAGGTGTTCCCTGGCTGCGCGTGACGTTCGCCCCGCTGGTCGTGTGGTCCCCGCGCATGCAGGGGTGTTCCCGGTGCCCGGGTAGCGGGCCGATTCGGAGTCCAGTGGTCCCCGCGCATGCGGGGGTGTTCCCCGGGCCCACCACACCGGGGCCTCCACTTCCGCGTGGTCCCCGCGCATGCGGGGGTGTTCCCTGGGACCAGATCAAGTCGGCGACGGTCGCCGTGTGGTCCCCGCGCATGCGGGGGTGTTCTCCCGGGGGCGTGCGCCTCCGGGGTTGCGGCGTCGTGGTCCCCGCGCATGTGGGGGTGTTCCCTGTCCAGGGTGGGCGAAGCCCATCGCGAAGCGACGCCGCAGGCGCCCTTGCGGTCCCCGCGCATGCGGGGTGTTCCCGCGACTGACCTCGTGGAGCCATTCTTCGACGCGTGGTCCCCGCGCATGCGGGGGTGTTCCGCGGGCCACGTCGCCGGGGCCGCGCCCGGTCGGGTGGTCCCCGCGCATGCGGGCGTGTTCCCCGTCTCGGCAGGCCCTTCGTGGCGCCCCTCGTGTGGTCTCCGCGCATGCGGGGGTGTTCCCACGAACCCGAGCCCGACGAGACCGAGGAGCCTGTGGTCCCCGCGCATGCGGGGGTGTTCCCCGTCCCTTGTCCTGACTACGATCCACGGAAGAGTGGTCTCCGCGCATGCGGGGGTGTTCCCGAGGATGTCGTCCGCGACACCCTTGCGGAACTGTGGTCCCCGCGCATGCGGGGGTGTTCCCGGCACTTCCCCGCCCGCAGGTTGGGGACGCCGGTGGTCCCCACGCACGCGGGGGTGCCCCCTGGGGAACTTCCCTGCGAACGTGGTCCCCGCGTCTGCGGGGTTGGAGAAAGTCACTTCCCTCCAGGCTTCACTGCATCAGGGGAACTGGGGAACTTAGCCTGCGGAACTGCTTTCCGAGAACAGGAACCATCGCTGCTCTAAGGCATGTAGCGTGCCCCCACACCACCCAGGTGCGTCGGGGCGCAACAAAAGCAGGGCCGGCCTGTGCGCACCCCGCCAGAGGCTCAACACAGGTCCGGCCCACCTCAATTGATCGCAATCGAGACAAGGGAAGTCTACCGATGAGCTCGAACGACACACCCATCGAACCGTCCGGCCAGGCCCCGTTATCCGTCGTGGCCGGTCTCGGTGCAGCCGTGATCGCCGCCTGCCCGACAACCCCCTCCACGCACGCCCCGTGGACCTGGGTGACCGTCGTGGTCATCGTGGTCCTGTCCCTCCGGTCGAAGTCGTTGAAGCGGCACCTCGGCTGATTCCAGACCCCCTTGGGGTGGCCTTTCAGTCGCGATGGGACCGGCCTCTCCACCCCCTCGGAGGTCCCCTTTCATCCGAGGGGACCTCCACTCCGGCGTGCAGGAAATGGGAGCCATGCCTGAAGCAACTGCGGACCCAAACTCTCCGGATGCCCTGTTCCCCTGGGGGGACTTGTCTGCGGCCACCCGGTCGGCGTGGGCGAAGTCCGAGGTCAAGTCGGGTGGCTGGCTGCCTCTTTGGCGACACATGGCCGACAGCGGAGCAGTCGCAAGCCGTCTGTGGACGGAATGGCTACCCCGTTCGATCAAGGAACTGGTGGCAGAGGAACTCCCCGGCGGTGAGGACGATGCGGCTCGGCTCGTCCGGTTCCTGGCCAGTGTTCACGACGTGGGGAAATCCACCCCCGCCTTCGCCTGCCAGGTCGATGCGCTGGCCAACGCGATGCGCGACGCCCGGCTTGAGATGCCGCTGACCAAGGATCTCGGGCTGGATCGCCGGATCGCGCCTCACGGCCTAGCCGGGCAGCTGCTGCTCCAGGAGTGGATGGCCGAGCGCTTCGGCCTGAGAGGACGGACGTCCGGCCAGTTCGCGGTGGTGATCGGCGGCCACCACGGCACGTTCCCCGACCATGAGCAGATCCACGACCTCCAACTCCGCCCCCACCTGATCCGACACCCCGGACAGAGTGAAGAGGTGTGGCGGCGAGCCCAGTTCGAACTGATGGACGCGTGTGCGGCTGCGGCAAGTGTGACTGACAGGTTCCCGGCGTGGGGAGAGGTACGGCTGTCACAGCCCGCGCAGGTGGTACTTACGGCGGTGGTGATCCTCGCGGACTGGATCGCAAGTTCGCCCGAGTTGTTCCCCTACGACCCTGAGACATGGGCGCCGGTGGGACCGGCAGGTGAGCAGCGTCGACTGGCCGCCGCCTGGGCAGGGTTGGACCTCCTTCCAGCGTGGACACCGGAAGACCCCGCCCAACCGGCCGACGAGTTGTTCGGACAGCGGTTCACCCGGCTGAAGGGGAAGACCGTCCGGCCCGTCCAGACCGAGGCCGTCCGGATGGCCAGGGAGATGCCCGCGCCGGGGATGCTGGTGATCGAGGCGCCGATGGGGGAAGGGAAGACGGAGGCGGCGCTCGCGGCGGCGGAGATCCTGGCCGCGCGATCGGGTGCGGGCGGCGTCCTCGTGGCGCTGCCGACGCGGGCGACGGGGGACGCGATGTTCCCCCGTCTGCTGGCATGGCTGGGGAACCTCCCGGATCTCGACAGGACGGGGCACTCGGTCGCGCTCGCCCACGCCAAGGCCGCGCTCAACGACGTGTGGGCGGGCCTCCTACGCAAGGGCCGACGAACGATCGTCGCAGTCGACCCGGACTACCAGGAGAAAGAGGAACTCGCCCCCCAGGACCGGCATACCAAACCGGCCGGATTCCACGCCCACCAGTGGCTACGAGGCCGCAAGAAGCAACTGCTGGCCTCGTTCGTCGTGGGAACCATCGACCAGGTCCTGTTCGCCGGCCTGAAGAGCCGTCACCTGGTGCTCCGGCACCTGGCGGTGGCGGGCAAGGTCGTCGTGATCGACGAGGCGCACGCGTACGACGCCTACATGAGCCGTTATCTGGACCGCGTCCTGGAGTGGCTGGCGGCCTACCGGGTGCCGGTCGTCGTACTGTCGGCGACGCTGCCGTCGGACCGCAGGCGTGCACTCGTGGCCGCGTACACGGGTTCCCCCGACGACAACGGTGTGGAGACGGCCCCTGACGCCTACCCGTTGATCACGGCCGCGTCCCCAGGCCACCCGGTACTGACCGCGCGCCCTGCCGCCGCCTCGGGACGGAAAACCACCATCGTCGTGGAGCGCACGGACGACGACCCCTCGGGGCTGGCGGACCGCCTGGAACTCGAACTCACCTACGGCGGCTGTGTGTTGGTCGTACGGAACACGGTGGACCGAGTCCTGGAGACCGCCGACATCCTGCGCGCCCGTCTGGGCGACAAGGCGGTCACCGTCGCCCACTCCCGTTTCCTCGCGGCGGACCGCGCGGCCAACGACGCCGACTTGCTGCGCCTCTTCGGCCCGGACGACAGTCAACGGCCCGACCGGCATGTGGTAGTGGCCAGTCAGGTGGCCGAGCAGTCCCTCGACGTGGACTTCGATCTGCTGGTCACCGACCTGGCCCCGGTGGACCTGGTGTTGCAACGGATGGGCCGCCTGCACCGGCACACCCGCGACCGGCCACCCCGCCTGGCGCAGGCACGCTGTCTGATCACCGGCGTGGACTGGAAAGCCGCGAAGCCGGACGCGGGAACGATCGCCGTCTACCAGAGCGAGTACATCCTGTTGCGCTCACTGGAGGTACTCGCCCCGTTCCTCGACGGCGAAAAACTCGACCTCCCCACCGAAATCAGCCCGTTGGTGCAGTCCGCCTACCGTGAGCCCTCTCCTGAAGAGCAGCAGCGTCTGGCGGACGCCTACCGCGCTCACCGGCAACTGCTGGACGAGAAGCGGGAGAAGGCAGGCGCCTTCCTGCTGGACTCGGCGCGGCGGCCGGGCCGCCCGGTGTACGGGTGGCTGGCGGCCTCGGCCGGCGACGTGGACGACAGCCCCAAGGGCCGGGCCCAAGTCCGGGACAGCGACGAGACGTTGGAGGTCCTGGTCGTCCAGCGACAGGCCGACGGCCGGCTGACGACCGTCCCGTGGCTGTCCGACGACGAGGACGGAAAGCGGGGCGGTCTGGAGCTGCCCGTCGACTTCATGCCAAGTCCGCGCGCGTGCAAGGCGGTTGCGGCCAGCGCGCTCACGCTGCCGGGCCGCTTCAGCAAGCCGTACATGGCTGACCGAACCATCGCGGAACTTGAACGTTTCCTGGTCCCTGCCTGGCAGGTCAAGGAATGCCCTTGGCTGGCAGGGGAGTTGATTCTCGTTCTGGACCCGGATTGTCAGACCTCTCTGGCAGGCTTCGTTCTCACCTACAGCCGCGCGGACGGCCTGCGGGTGACGTCCGCCGACGCGATCACTGCGGACGGACAGGCGGGGACAAGGGAGGAAGAAGGTGGGGACGACGGGCAGTTGCCGAACGACCGACGGCTTAGCCAGAAACCCGAGAGGGTCACGGTGAGCAAAATGGTGAGCGAGAATCCGCCGGGGCCGCCCTCCTTCAACCTGGCCGTCGAGCCGTGGCTGCCGGTCCAGCGCACAGACGGCACAACCGCGCAGCTCTCCCTCCTGAAACTCTTCCAACAGGCGGATTCCGTACGCCGGTTGGTGGGCGATGTCCCGACGCAGGAGATCGCCCTCCTGCGGCTCCTGCTCGCCGTCCTGCATGACGCGTTGGACGGCCCGGCGGAGATCGAGGACTGGGAAGACCTCTGGCTGTCGGCGAACCCGTTCGCCACCGTCACGGACTATCTCACCCAACACCAGGACCTCTTCGACCTGTTCAACCCCAAGCGCCCCTTCTACCAGGTCGCCGGTCTGCACACCGCGAAGCACGAAGTCGCTCCGCTCAGCCGGATCGTCGCGGACGTCCCGGTCGGCGAGCAGTTCTTCACCATGCGCCGGCCGAGTGTCGAGGCGCTGTCGTACGCGGAAGCCGCCCGCTGGCTGGTGCACACGCACGCCTTCGACACGTCGGGCATCAAGTCCGCGATGGTCGGCGACGACAGGGGGAAGGCGGGCAAGGTCTACCCCCTCGGGGTCGGTTCGCTGGGCCATCTCGGCGGGGTGTTCGCCGAGGGAGCCACCTTCCGCGAGACGCTCCTGCTCAACCTGATCGCCCTGGAGGAGCCGGAGGCCGGTTTCGACGACCGGACGGTGAAGGACCTGCCGGTCTGGCGCCGTCCGGAGCCGCCGGGCCCCGGCGAGCGCGAGCGAGCCGCTCCCACCGGTCTCCGTGACCTCTACACATGGCAGTCCCGCCGCATCCGCCTGCACGCCGAGGCCGGCGCCGTGACCGGGGTGATCCTCGGCTACGGCGACCCCCTCGTGCTCGCCGCGCCGTGGAAGAGCGAGCCCATGTCGAGCTGGCGGCGCAGTGAGGTGCAGGAGAAGAAGCAGGGCCGTTCGCCGTTCTACACGCCGTTGCGGCACGATCCGAGCCGGGCGGCCTGGCGGGGTCTGGAGGCGCTGCTCCCGGCTCGCCGTCAGGCCGGCGACGACGGTCGGCGCGGTGAGGCCGAGCGGGTCGTGCGGGCGGGGGTGGCGCGCTGGTTCACGAGGGTGATCACCGCGAGCGAGATCCCGGCGGGCACGCTGGTGCGGCTGCGGCTGGTGGGTGCGGTGTACGGGACGCAGCAGTCGGTGGTGGACGAGATCACGGACGACTCCGTGGTTCTGCCGGTCGTCACCCTGCACGAGACGAACCAGTACTACGGCGCGGCGGCGGTCGACGCGGTGAGCGACGCGGAGCTGGCCGTGGTCGCCCTGGGGCATCTGGCGGCGAACCTGGCGCGCGCCGCTGGCACCGATCCGGTGACTCCCCAGGCGAGCGCCCGTGACCTGGGCTTCGGCACCCTGGACGGGCCCTACCGGGCCTGGCTGAAGGACCTGCTCGCCTTCCCCGACCTGGAGACGGCACGCCGCGAGTGGAAGACCACCGTCCATCGCCACATGCTGCGCCTCGGCCGGCAACTCCTCGACTCCGCCGGCCCCGCCGCCGACGAGGGCCGCCTCACCGACGTCCCTGGCCTCGGCGTCCGTCTGATGGACGCCGCGCGCGCCGACCAGTTCTTCCGCCTGCGCCTCCTCAAGGTCCTGGGCCCTCTTTCCGTCGAAGCCAAACGTCCGGAGAGCGATTCATGAGTACGACGACCCAGGCGGCCGAAGCCAAGGCCAAGGCAAGGACCAAGGACGAGCCCCGGTCCCTCGCCGAGGCAGCCGCCCGCAGCACTGTGGAGCGGTTGCAGGGCGGCTACCGCAGAGACGAAGCGGCAGCCGTGGCCGCCGTCGCCCGGCTACGCCGTGAAGCGGGCCGCGAACCCCACGCCTCCCCCACCAGCTGGGGACTCGACGACCTCGAAGCCCTCACCGAACTCCGCGCGAAACAGCGGGAGGAGAGCGACGACACCGCGCACTGGTTCGTCTCCCGCAAGCGCCGCGAGCGTGAGGCGCAGGAGGAGCGCGAGGACCGGGCGGTGCACTTGGCCGTGACCCTGTGGGCACTTCACCAGCAGTCGGTGCGCGACGAGGCGATGCACGTCCGAGGCTGGTCGCTGGGCCGCGCTGTGCGGCAGCTCGCCCAGGAGAAGGGTGCGGGGGACGACGCGCAGGAAGCCGTCGAGAACGCCAATTCCACCCTGCGCAAACGCTTCGTACGCATGGGCACCTCCTCCGACTTCGACGTCCTGAGCCGCCGCCTGCGGGAGATCGTGCTGCTGCTGCGCGAAGCCCGCATCCCCGTGGACTACGGACGGCTGGCCGACGAACTGGACCGCTGGCAGGACGACGCACGGCAGGCCGACGTCCGCCGCGCCTGGGGCCGCGAGTTCCACCGCGTGTATCGGACGGCCGCCTCCGAGGACGACGAGGAGGCCCCACAACTGCCCACCCCTGACGTCGACTTCGTGACTGACGACGCGGGCGAATGACCCCCAGCCGACCGAGCAGAACGGAATCACGGTGACCCGCACCATCCTCGACGTCCACATCCTCCAGGTGGTCCCGCCCAGCAACCTCAACCGCGACGACACGGGCACGCCCAAGTCCGCTTACTACGGCGGGGTCCGGCGAGCGCGGGTGTCCAGCCAGGCGTGGAAACGCGCGACCCGCGAGACGTTCAACGAACTGCTGCCTCCTGGCGAACTCGGCGTCCGTTCCAAGAAGTTGGCCGGAGCGCTGGCGGAACGGATCGTTGCCAAGAGCGAGTTCGCCGAGTCCGTCGCCCTCTCCCTGGCCGTCGAGACACTGAAGACGGCGACCGGATCCACCAAGATCGAGCCCCCGAAGCGGAAGAAGGACGACGAAGAGGCGAGCAAAATGCCTGTCTCGTCGTACCTGATGTTCCTGAGCAGCCGTCAGCTGGACGCTCTCGCCGACCTCGCGATCGAGCACAGCGGTCCAGAGGGGGACGTCCAACTCCTCACGGACTGGCTGAAGAAGAACAAAGCCGTGGCGAAGAGCGCCGTGGACGCCCGACATTCGGTGGACATCGCGCTCTTCGGACGGATGGTCGCCGACTCCTCCGACCTGAACGTGGAGGCGGCGACGCAGGTGGCGCACGCCATCAGCGTGCACAAGTCGGACATCGAGTCGGACTACTACACGGCGGTGGACGACCTCAGCGCTGACAGCGAGCCCGGCGCAGGAATGATCGGGACCGTCGACTTCAACTCCGCGACCCTCTACCGCTACGCGGCCGTGGACGTCGACGAGCTGCACCGCAACCTCGGTCTCGGCCTCCAGGAGGGCGAAACTCCAAGTACCCCTGCGGAGAAGGCAGTCACCGCATTCCTGGAGGCGTTCATCACCTCCCTGCCGACCGGGAAGATCAACTCCTTCGGCAACCACACCCTCCCCTCCGCAGTGGTCGTGAAGCTGCGCGACCGGCGTCCGGTGAGCTTCGTCAGCGCCTTCGAGGAGCCCGTGCCGCAGGGGGCGAAGGGTGGATATCTCCGGGAGAGCTGCCAGCAACTCGCCGAGTACGTACCGAACTTCGAGAAGCAGTACGGCATCGAGACGGCCACGGACCACAGTTGGGTCTTCCGCGTCGGCAACGAGACCGAGGCACTGGCCCCGCTCGGCAGGCCCGTCTCCTTGAAGACCCTGCTGGAGGAAGTGCGCGCTGCGGTGGCGCAGCGGCTGGGGTCCGGAGCATGACGAGTCGCCCGGCCGGTACGGCGGTGCTGCTGCTGCGGCTCGCCGGTCCCTTGCAGTCCTGGGGTTCGTCGGCCCGTTTCGCCCGCCGCAGCACCGAGAACGCCCCCACCAAGAGCGGGGTACTCGGCCTGCTCGCCTCCGCCGAGGGCCGCCCCCGAGGCGCGGACCTCTCCGACCTCACCGCGCTGCGGTTCGGCGTCCGGATCGACCAACCCGGCGCCCGGCTAAGGGACTTCCACACCGCGCACCACGCCGACACCGGGAAGTCCATGCCGCTGTCCGAGCGGTTCTACCTGGCGGACGCCGTGTTCGTGGCGGGAGTCGAGGGCGACCCGGAATTACTGCGCCGCCTCTACGACGCCGTACGCGCACCCCGCTTCCTCCCTTTCCTCGGACGGCGCTCCTGTCCCCCTTCCCTCCCTCTCGACCTGGGCCCGCCGCTCCCGGACACGGACCTGGAGGAGGCTCTGCGCGCCGCGCCCTGGCAGGCGTCCCCCTGGCACAGGAAACGCGCCGGACGCGAACCGGGACCGCTGGACCTCCTGCTCGACTGCCCGCCCGCCGACGTCCCGCACCTGTCCCTGCGGGACACCCCGGTGAGCTTCGACCCCCGGCACCGGCAGTACGCGCTGCGCGGCGTCGTCACCGGCCACGCCGACCCCCAGACCGACCACGACCCGACCACCAACCTGCGCCCCCTGCCCGCCCCGAGGACCAGCTGATGTACCTGACCCGCTTCCGCATCAACACCGCACGCTCCGGCGCCCGGCGCCTCCTCGGCTCACCGAACTTCATGCACGGCGCCGTGAACATGGCCTTCCCCGACCCGCCGCCGAGGGACGGTACGGGGCCGCGCGTCCTGTGGCGGGTCGACCCGGCCCCGGCGGGCCGCGCCGACCTGTTCATCGTCAGCCCGAACCGCCCCGACCTGACCCACCTCGTCGAGGAAGCGGGCTGGCCCGGACTGCCGGAACCCGGCTGGACGACGTTCGCCTACGACGAGTTCCTCGACCGCCTCACCCCGGGCACCACCTGGAGCTTCCGGCTCACCGCCAACCCCGTGCACAGCATCCGCCGCGCCGTCGACTCCCGGGACTCCCCGACGAAGCGCGCCGCGCACGTCACCCCGCGCCATCAGATCGGCTGGCTGCTCCAGCGGCAGCGGAACGCGGGCTTCGAGGTGGTCGAGGCGCCCTCGGGGGACGGCCGGCATCATGAGGTGATCGTCCACGACCGGATGCCCCTCCAGTTCAACAAGGCCGGTACGGCGACCGGGCGCCCGGAGGTCCGTTTCACCCGGGTCACCTTCGACGGCCGCCTGCGCGTCACCGACGCCGACGTCTTCCGCCGCACCCTCACCAACGGGCTGGGCAAGGCCAAGGCGTACGGCTGCGGCCTCATGACCCTCGCGCCCGCCTCATGAGCACGGTCGGACGACGCCCCACCTCAACTCCCCGCGAACTCACCCGAGTCGGCGACCGCGTCTCCTTCATCTACCTGGAACGCTGCACCGTCCACCGCGACGACAACGCGATCACCGCCACCGACGCGGACGGCGTCACCCACATCCCCTCCGCGACCATCGGCACCCTCCTGCTGGGCCCCGGCACCCGCATCACCCACCAGGCCATGTCCGTCCTCGGCGAATGCGGCGCGGGCGTCGCCTGGGTCGGTGAACGAGGAGTCCGCTACTACGCCGGCGGACGCGCCCTCACCCGCTCCAGCCACCTCGTCGAAGCGCAGGCCACCGCCTGGGCCAACCGCCGAACCCGCCTCGACGTCGCCCGCGCCATGTACCGGCTGCGGTTCCCCGACGAAGACCCCTCGACCAAGACCCGCCAGCAGCTCCTCAGCATGGAGGGCCACCGGGTCAGGGACTGCTACCACCGTGAGGCGGCGCGTACGGGGGTCGTATGGGTCCGACGCGAGTACCACCACGGCGACTTCACCGCCGGCGACGCCCCCAACCAGGCCATCACCGCCGCCGCCCAGTGCATGTACGGCATCGCGCACTCCGTCGTCGCCGCACTCGGCTGCTCTCCCGGCCTGGGCTTCGTCCACTCCGGGCACGAGCGTTCATTCGTCCTGGACATCGCCGACCTCTACAAGACCGACATCGGCATCCCCGCCGCCTTCGACGCCGCCGCCCAGGGCGACCAGGACATCGCCACCCGCACCCGACGCGCCCTCCGCGACCGCATCAACACCACCGGCCTCCTCGACCGCTGCGTGAAGGACATCAAAAACTTCCTCCTGCCCCACCACACCGCCCCACCACCGGACGACACCACCGACCGCGTAACTCTCCAGTCGGACGGCGACGTTCACCTCCCGGCGGGCCACAACCACGCCTCTCCGGGGGAGCACACCACCCCACAGGCCCCCACCTGCGAGGACCCCATCTGGTGACCGTCATCGTCCTCGCCAACTGCCCCGCCGGCCTCCGCGGCTTCCTCACCCGCTGGCTCCTGGAAATCTCCCCCGGCGTCTTCCTGGGCGCCCCCACGGCCCGCGTCCGCGACATCCTCTGGGAAGAGGTCCGCCAATACCGCGGCAAAGGCCGAGCCCTCCTCGCCTACCAGACCAACAACGAACAAGGCTTCACCTTCGCCACCCACGAACACACCTGGCACCCCACCGACCACGAGGGCCTCACCCTCCTCCACCGCCCCACCCAACAACCCCCCGCCACCGGGCCCACATCCCCCGATCCACCCCTCCGGGGCTGGAGCAAGGCAGCCAAAAGACGAAACTTCGGAAACCGCTAACCACAAGCCCGCACGCCACCACCCCGAGAGGCAATATGTCCGTTTCTCAAGAAGTAAGCAAAATCCATTTCCCTCGCGGATAAACCCCCAGGTCACGTGCTGTGGTCCCCGCGCCTGCGGGGGTGTTCCCGGGTCGGCAGGCATCCGGTCCGGCGCCCACGTGTGGTCCCCGCGCCTGCGGGGGTGTTCCCGTCGAGGTGGTCGAGCACGTGCGGGGCGAGGAGTGGTCCCCGCGCCTGCGGGGGTGTTCCCCCGGACTACTGGGCGGAGAAGCTCAGCGGCGGGTGGTCCCCGCGCCTGCGGGGGTGTTCCCGGCACCTGGGCGCCGATCTCGTTGTTGCGGCGGTGGTCCCCGCGCCTGCGGGGGTGTTCCCACCCTGGAAGGAATCCCGTGGACGTGACCGAAGTGGTCCCCGCGCCTGCGGGGGTGTTCCCCAGTCGGCGACGAACGGCAGATCGTCGAGGCGGTGGTCCCCGCGCCTGCGGGGGTGTTCCCGCGCTGGCGGGGATCTCCATCGAGCCGCCGTGGTGGTCCCCGCGCCTGCGGGGGTGTTCCCTGCGGTTCGAGTCCACCGCCTCGCCCGAGGCGGTGGTCCCCGCGCCTGCGGGGGTGTTCCGTCTTCCACCAGGGGGACTTGAAACCGCGCGAGTGGTCCCCGCGCCTGCGGGGGTGTTCCCAAAGAAAAGGCAATCGAGGAAGCGTCCAGATCGTGGTCCCCGCGCCTGCGGGGGTGTTCCCACGACGAGCGGCCCCCTGCGCATCGGTTCGCTGTGGTCCCCGCGCCTGCGGGGGTGTTCCCGCCTCCTTCCTGGTGGCGGGGAAGAACGCTTTGTGGTCCCCGCGCCTGCGGGGGTGTTCCCTGGCAGGAGCCGTTCCCCACGGTCCCCGACGAGTGGTCCCCGCGCCTGCGGGGGTGTTCCCCCGGCGACGCCGACGATTGCCGCGCAGACCGAGTGGTCCCCGCGCCTGCGGGGGTGTTCCCGGCCCGAACACCTGGGTCTCGCCTGCGGGGATGTGGTCCCCGCGCCTGCGGGGGTGTTCCCCAGCGGGAGAAGTCCCAGGCGAACAGGCTGAGGTGGTCCCCGCGCCTGCGGGGGTGTTCCCCTCCACCGCCCGTCAGCCCGCGCCACCGCCCTGTGGTCCCCGCGCCTGCGGGGGTGTTCCCCACGGTGCCCGCAGCATTGTGGTAGACCTCGTGTGGTCCCCGCGCCTGCGGGGGTGTTCCCCCCTCCTCCAGCACGTCGTCCCCATCGACTCCGTGGTCCCCGCGCCTGCGGGGGTGTTCCCGCGGCATGAAGCGGAACATCAACAGGTGGTCGGTGGTCCCCGCGCCTGCGGGGGTGTTCCCGCGATCAGCGCGTACGTCGCGCTGAGAACGGGGTGGTCCCCGCGCCTGCGGGGGTGTTCCCTGGGCGTGCGGGCGCTCCCCGAGGACGCGGGTGTGGTCCCCGCGCCTGCGGGGGTGTTCCCACCTTCACCGTGACCGTGGGGTTCGCCGCGTTGTGGTCCCCGCGCCTGCGGGGGTGTTCCCGCGCCGCGCGGGCTGAACACGGTCGACACCCCGTGGTCCCCGCGCCTGCGGGGGTGTTCCCTCGCCTACGACCGCGAGGCCGACCGGATCGTCGTGGTCCCCGCGCCTGCGGGGATGTTCCCGGGCAGCGCACCCATCAGAAGCGCCTTGCCGTCGACGGCGATCGCTCGCGGTCAGGAGCCAGTTGGGGCGGTGCGGGCAGGCGAGGAAGGCTCCAATTGCCTGGTCGAGAGCGACGCCGTCCGACTGAGCGAGGAGACGGCGCAGGGTATGGGGATGCGGGACAGACACCGCGCCGGTCGGTGGGCCCAGTGGGAAGCCGGGGCCCAGCAAGCCTGGACAGGG
This sequence comes from Streptomyces sp. S6, assembly GCF_054880855.1. Lineage (NCBI taxonomy): Bacteria > Bacillati > Actinomycetota > Actinomycetes > Kitasatosporales > Streptomycetaceae > Streptomyces > Streptomyces sp. S6. The sequence continues at coordinate 48,763 of NZ_JBTYMC010000009.1, forward strand.
GCGTCGGTGATCGCGGTGAGTAGTCGGGCGCCGGCCGGCACACTTGCCGCGGCTGCGGTGACCGGGGCGGACAGTTGGTAGCGGCGCCCGTGGACACCTTTCGAATCGGGTACCAGGCCCGGCCTGACAGAGCGACCGCGTCCGCGGGCGGGACGCGTGGGAGAAGATGCGGGAGCGGACTCACCAGGTGTTCGTGGGACTTCGACACTCACATGATCACTGGCGCCGCGCCTGCCCGAACCGAGACGTCCGACGCGACTCCCGACCGGCCCGGCGATCCGGACGAACCCCCATCACGCAACGCCCCCGGGGGCCTCGCCGTCGAGCGATCAACGCTTGATCGAATCGAGCTTCCAGTCCAGCGTCATTGCCGACTTGCTCGTAGTGGAGGCCGTGAACATGGTGGTGCCGGGATCGGTCTGCAATTCGACAGAGCCGTCGCACAGTATCTCTGTGGCCTGCCCCTTGGTGGGCTGGATACGCACCGGCCCTTCACCCCGGCATGTCAATGTGAGGTTCCCGGCCACTCCCGGCGTGTTGTCGGCACCGAAGTGGACGGGGGTCCCGGCGACAAGGCGCAGTCCCGTCCCGGAGGCGGTCACGGGCAGAGCCACTTCCTGGTGGGCCGGGTCGGTCGTCGTGGAAGGGCGAGCGGCAGGGGGAGCTTTATCTGCCGGGTGACCGCTGCATCCCGCCAATGCCACAGCGGCGACCAGAGCGGCCCACGCGGCAGGCGTACGCTTCATGAACTGCTCTCCCAGTACTTGATACGGATGGAGAAGGAGGGGCGATCAAGGTACCTGAAGCAATGGTTTTGACATTGCGGGGAGCGACGATCTCGGTCTTCTTCCAGGGTATCGAGTATCCGTCCGATCCTGTGTGGGCTGACCTGGAATGTTCCGGTCGGGGTCGTCGAAGCCGTGGAGCGTGACGGACAGACTGGCCTCAGCTTTGGCGATCAGCCCGTTGATCTCGCTCTTCCCCGTACCGGTCACGGACGCGCCGACGGTGGCACCCGCCTGGAAGGCGACGCTCGTCGAACCGCCAAGTCCGGGACCTGGGGTGAGCCCGATGCCGCGACCACGCAGGTTACCGACCGGTGCGCCTCCACCCCCGTCTGACCACCCCTCCGCATGGATCGGCCACACCGGCGAACTCCCCGCCGTCGAAGGGACGTCGATCCGTCTCCAGTTCGACCGCCTGCCCGGCGGAGGCGACCCGCTGCCGCTGTGGCTGTGGTCGTCGGCCACCGGCCTCAGCGGCGAGGACGTCGATGGCCGCCGGCAGGCCTTCCTGCGGCCATCGACCTGGAACACACCTTCCGGCTCATGAAGCAGACCCTGGGCCGGACCCGCCCGAAACTCCGCCCCCCGAAGCCGGCGAACGCTGGATCTGGACCGTCATCGCCGCCCACACCCAGCTCCGCCTCCTCCGCCGGACGGCCGTCGACCTGCGGCGACCGTGGGAGAAGCCGGCCGACCCCGACCGGCTCACCCGGCCCAGGTCCGCCAGGGGTTCAGGAACCTCCGCCCGCCCATGGCCCGCGCGCCAAAACCCTCAACTCCCGTCCTGCCGCCCACTACGACGTGGACAAGACCACGAAACGACGAATCCGACCCGGAGGACAAAGGCCGAGCTGAGAGCGAGGCGTCAGCGGATGACGATGTGCACGAAGGCGTTCACGGAGTTCAGGCACTGATTCCCGGTGCCGTTGTCGTGGGCGTAGTAGCCGTTGTCGGAGTAGCCGTCGTCCTGGTAGCCGAGGACGAGGCTGCCGCCCCGGCCACCGACGACGTACTGGCGTCCGACGACGTTCAGCAGGCGCTCCAGGCTGCCGGTGGCGCCGGGGATGGTGATGAGGCCGTGGTACAGGTCGTTGTCCGAGGCGGGGTCGACGTACCGCTTCCAGGTGAGCCCCCGGCCGCCGGTCTGCACGCAGCCTCCCCCGTCGACCGTGACGTGGTCGCCGGGGAGGAAGGAGAAGGCGTAGGTCGTCGACGGTTCGGTCACGACCGGCTCGTAGATGGTGCAGTCGATCGGCAGGGTGGTGCCCGAGCAGCCGGGGCTGTACTTGACGTCCTTCAGCGAGAGGTGCGCGGGGATCCGGCGGACGTTGCGGTCGGTGGACGAGGTCTGCGCCGCGGTCGCCGTGGCGGCGGGGACGGTGCTCAGGGCGGCGCCCACGGCGAGGGCGAGGGCAAGGGTCGTCAGGGTTTTTCTCACGCTGTTTCACTCCTTGGGTGAGATGCGAGGGACTGGACGGGAGGGCGCCGCGTCAGGCGGCCAGCTCCGGGAGGGCCGCGGCGGAGGACAGGTAGCTGGTGGCCCGTACGGCCTGGGTGGAGGCGTAGGCGTAGGTGGACGCGGGCAGCGGCGGCAGCGGCTGCCGGTACCTGAGCCCCGTCACGGTGACCCAGTCGAGGCCGGTGTTGCCGTTGAACGCCGTGCACTGGAGCTGCGCCTCGACGGACCTGGCGCCGGGTTCGGCGTCTCCCCACAGCGGGGTCGCGAAACAGTGCGGGGTCAGCCGCGTGACGACCGTCTGGTTGGCGGAGACGAGGGTCTGCCTCAGCAGGTCGGTGCTCAGGCCCGCGTACGTCCGGGCGAACAGGGCGATCGGGCCGACGGTGTTGAGGGCGAACCCGAGCTGGTTGACGGCGGGGAGCTGCGAGACGTTGCTGATGTCGGACTGCGCCAGGGTCGCGCAGGACGTGGCGGACATGGCGAACGCCTGGAGGTTGTCCGGGGAGAGCCGGCGGATGTCCGCGACCTCGATGACGGCGCTCCTGGCGCACGCCTGCACGTCCGCCGTCGCCACGGCGTCGACCTCGTTGAGTATCTCGGTCTTCGCCGCGCTGATCGCGTTCTCGATCCGCGTCGTCGCCTCGTCGAGCGTGAGCTGGTGCCCGAAGAACTTCTGGTAGGCGTCGTACGCCTGTTTCACATAGCCCAGATAGCCGGTGAAGTCCGAGACCGTGTCCGCACGCGCGGGCGCCGCACCGGCGAGTGCGACGACCGCGGCGGTCGTCAGGGCGGTCGCGGCGCCCACCAGCTTCGTACCCACCGATCTGCTCATGGATCTGTTCGTCGATCTGCTCATCGCGCGGGGTGCCTCTCGATAGCCGGATGCTCGGCAGCCGGTCCGATGCACCTGCACGAGCACCGAACCGCTCCGGCCCCCAAGGTCCCGCCACCGACGGCCGTCCGTCACACGGAGTTCCACTGAACGGACCGCGTTCGGCGCTCGCCGCCGACTTTAAGCGGCAGTGAAGAAGGTGCCGTCCTCAGGCACTCCGGTGTGTCCGGCTCCCCCGTCGTCGCGGTAGTGCCAGGTGAAGGGCAGGCCGCGGGCGGTCTCGGGGTCGGGGCCGTCCATGAGCTGGAAGTGCACGTGCGGTTCGGAGGAGTTGCCGGAGTTGCCGCACTCGGCGAGCTGCTGCCCCTTGACGACCCGGTCGCCGGCCGCGACCTTCAGGGACCCCTTCCGCAGGTGCGCGAAGACCGCGTACACGCCGTCCTCCAGTTCGAGGATCACGTGGTTGCCCATGAGGTGGCGAGGCCACCCCAGGGTGCGGACGGCTCCCTCGGCGAAGAAGTAGGCGAGTCCGGGCAGGGAGGTCCGTGAGAGGTGGTCGCGCTGACGGTCGACGGCCTCGACGACGACCCCGGCCCCCGGAGCCAGGACGGGGCTGCCGAACGCCGGGTAGTGCTGCGGACGGCGGCCGACCGGCCACACCCGCCGGGCGGGGGGCGGGTCCTTCTCCAGCGGGTGGTGGACGAGGTCGATGGCGTAGGTCTGCGCGTAACTGTGGGTGTGGCTGGGCACCTTCGTGCCGGGCCCGTTGAGCGCTCGCCAGCGCCCGGCGACGGGCAGGCCGACGGGGACGGGAGCCCGCTCGCCGGACGGCCGCTGGCTGCGCCACAGGCTCCACCGCAGCGCCGCGCCGACCAGCAGCAGAGCGACGCCGGTGTACCAGAGCGGGCTCAGCCCTTGCCTGTTGACCAGGACACAGACCGCTCCGGTGCCGAATAACAGGCCATTGCGTTTCCACAGGGACTTCAGCGACAGGGACTTCAGCAAGAGGAACCTCGTTCACTGGACGGCACGGAGGTTCATTGTCACCTGTCCGATCTTCGGACCGGCGGCTCAGCGGATGGGCGCGCAGTCGTACAGCGTCTCGGCGGTGCCCGTCGCTCCGTAGGCCGAGGGCGGGACCGGGGCGCAGGAGGATCGCACCCAGGCGGTGATCCGCGCGGAGTCCGTCGTTCCGGTCTCTCCCCCGCCGAACATCGCCCCGCCCGCGCCACGGCCGGCGCCGACCAGGACGTAGCGGAGGCTGCCCGAGCTGACGAGCCGGCGGAATCCGGGCTCCGTCGGGAAGGGGACCCGGCCGCTGAAGCCGCCCAGCGGGAGGACGTGGGCGCCGGTGGCGAGGATGTAGGGGGAGGCGGCGCTCCAGTCGGTGGTGGCGAAGACGTACGACGCCGGGCCCTGGTGTGCGCGGGTGTAGGCGAGCAACTCGCGCTGGGCGGCGGTGAGTCCGCCGCCGGAACCGAAGCCGCCGAAGCCGGCCGCACCCATGGCGCCCGCGCCGCCGAAGCCTCCCGCGCGGGACGCGTCCCCCGC